>VFKU01000606.1 GCA_009885415.1 Rhodothermota bacterium | reverse complement strand
TGAGAGTGACGCGGCGGGACTCGTGATCCCGCGGACGATACCTTACGATGAAACACTTTCCGGCGAGGATCAGCTTTCCCGTTACCTGACAGGCAAGGGGCGGAACCGCACGGATGGTGGCGAAACGCGGGGTGCACTTCCATTATCGGCGGATCAGACCTGGCTGGCGTACTTGCTTGTCCTGGTGGCGGGGTACGCGATCGCAAGTTGGCTCTCCCGATATCCGGAAGTGTTCGGTGCGGCAGCGCTCCTATCTCAGTTCGCGCGCAACATGTTTATCGGTCAACGCTGGTGGTCCGTCGTGGCAATTTCGACCGGATTGCCGTTGCGGTTGACCGCGATCGTTCGGAAAACGGAGTCGGCGACTTTACTGTACGACTTGAGTACAGACGTTGTCGCCGCGACGCTGTTCGTCGTGGGTTGGCATCAACATTGGGGCAGCATTGCCGCCTGGATGTTTGCTCTTCGGTGTATGCGGTACTGCGGCCACATACACGGTTGGCTTCAGTTGATCGCAACTACGGGCAAAAAGTGGCCCGATCACGCGTGGCACGTTCTGGCAATTTTCTGCTGGGGTGGCGTACTTCTATCGGTCATACTCTCGTATAAGGATATTTCCGATTCTCGAGACATCCCAAGCTGGATTTGGTGGGTGGTTGTTGCCATAGGAGCAATCCCCGTTGTCTCGGGCGGGGCACTGTTGGCGTGGCTGCACCGCAGAACGGACTCCAGCGTGCCCTTCTTGCGGACGAGCCGAGATTCCCAAGTTGCGTTTGAGGACGATTAGGCGCTCGCGCCGCCTTGCCTAAAGCAACAGACAATTCGTAAACTCACCAGATCACACGAGGATTCCGCATGGGCACGATGACCGAGACCGAATTCGAGACGAACGATCGCTTGCGCCACGACTGGACGGTCGAGGAGTTGCGGGCGATTCATGATTTGCCGTTGATGGACCTGTTGTACCGCGCGCAGACGGTGCACCGCGCGTATCACGAGGCGAGCGCGGTGCAGTGCTGCACCTTGCTGAGCATCAAGACCGGGCACTGCCCGGAGAACTGCGGGTATTGTCCGCAGAGCGCGCACTACGAGACGGGCGTCGAGGGGCACGGGCTGCTGGATGTGGACGCGGTGCTCACGGCGGCGACGCGCGCGCGGGAGCACGGCGCGACGCGGTTTTGCATGGGCGCGGCGTGGCGCGATGCGCCCGAGGGCAAGCCCTTCGACCGCGTGCTCGAGATGGTGCAGGGCGTGCGCGCGCTGGGGATGGAGGCGTGCTGCACGCTGGGCATGCTCTCGCGCGAACAGGCGCAGCGCCTGGGCGAAGCGGGCCTGACGGCGTACAACCACAATCTCGATTCGTCGCCGGAGTTTTACGACAAGGTGGTCACGACGCGCACCTACGACGAACGCTTGCAAACGCTCGCGCACGTGCGCGCGTCGGGCGTGACGCTGTGTTGCGGCGGGATCATCGGCATGGGCGAGACCGTGACGGATCGCATGCGGCTCTTGCAGGTGCTCGCCGGGCACGACCCGCATCCCGAGAGCGTGCCGGTGAACGTGCTCGTGCGCGTGCCGGGCACGCCGATGGCCGAGCTGCCGCCGGTGGACCCCTTCGAGATGGTGCGGATGATCGCGACGGCGCGCATCGCGATGCCCGCGAGCATGGTGCGCTTCGCGGCAGGCCGCACGGGGCTCTCGCCGGAGGTGCAGACGCTGTGCTTCATGGCCGGCGCGAACAGCATCTTCACGGGCGACAAATTGCTCACCACGCCGAACCCCGGCGAGTCCCACGACGCGGAACTCTTCGCACGGACGGGGATGAAACCGCTGGAACTAACCGCCTAAGACCTCCTACCTTTTCTTTGAGTGCGAATTCACAAGTCAAGTGCGATAGTTTTTGGGCGAAAGATTCGTGGGGTGTTCGGTATCCGAGTTTCTTTCTGGGTCGGTGGTTTAGAGCGTTCACGGCCCGGCGCAGTTCGCTGGAGCTCACTTCGTGCAGGGGCCGTTTTTTGGTG
>VFKU01000588.1 GCA_009885415.1 Rhodothermota bacterium | reverse complement strand
GCAAGTCGCCTTTGAGCTGCCCGCTGAGGCCACCGCGTCCGCCCTCGAAGGCTATCTCGATGTGGAGGACTCCGGCATCCCCGCGGACAATCGCCGCTACTTCAGTTTCAGCCCGCCGCCGCGGTCGCGGGTTGCCCTGCTCACGGTGGAACCCGCGGGAACCCTGCGCACGCCGGCGTGGTTTATCGGCGAAGCCTTTCCCGATGACGCAAAATCGCCCTGGCAAGTCGAGCGCGCGGCCCCCGCGGATCTCGCCGCGTTGCTGACGGACGCCGCGCGTCGTCCCGACGCCGTGATCGTCGCCGGACTCGCGGGTCTCGCGCCCGAACACGAAAGCGCGCTTCGGGCCTACGTCGAGGCGGGCGGCCAGGTGCTCCTTGCGCTCGACCCGGCGCAGGAATCCGGTGGAGTCGGCGCAGCCTTGCTCAGTGCGACAGGCATCGCGCCCGGCGCGGTGCACCGAAAGCAGGTTGGGCCGGGGCAGTTCGATCTCATTTCCTGGGTGGACTTCGATCATCCGATTTTCGTTCCCTTCCAGGGCGCGCGCACGAACGATTTCAGTTCGCTGCGTTTTTTCAATTACCAGGAACTCGCACTCTCAGAGCCCGCGCGTCCGCTGGCAAAATTTGAAGACGGCACGGCGGCCATCGCCGAGTCGGCGGTCGGTTCCGGTCGGATCGTGGTGTGGCCCTTCGCGCTTCGCCTCGAGTGGACGACATTGCCGAAGAGTGCACGCTTTGTGCCGTTGCTCTTCGAGACGCTCGCGTACCTCAGCGGACGGACCGAAGAACGCGGTTCGCTCGGCGTGGGCCAGGTGCTGCTCGCAGGCGACTTCGCGTACAACGCCTCGGGCGAGGCCGAAGTCTGGGTTCCTGGAGAATCGGCGTCAAAACAGGTGAACCAACAGACCGCCGCGCTCTTGAAGCTTGATGCACCCGGCCTGTTGCGGCTGCGGCCCGCGGGGGCCGCGGAATGGTCCGCGAGTCGCCCGGTCAACGTGGATGCCCGCGAGGGCGACCCCGAGCGCCCGCCCGTGGACGAATTCCGCGCACGGTTGGCCGCGGCGCAGGCTTTGCCGGAGAATACCGCGGGTCCGGGGATTGTTGGTGCGGATGTGGACGCGCAGGGATACACTATAGACAAGGAATACGGGCGCGCGGCGCTGATCGCCGTGTGTCTGCTGGTGTTGGTCGAGTGCCTCTACATGACGTGGTTGAGCGCGCGGGTCACGGCCCAGCGCGCGGCCGCGAAAGGTGCCTGACCGGCTACGACCGGCATTGACAAGGAGTACGGCCCGATGTCGAAGTCGTGGGACGCGGTGCACCCCGAAGTCCGGTGGTACATCGAGGACGTGGCGCGCCAGGTCCGCCGGCGGCGCTGGATGGTCGCGGCGCGGCGTTTCGGCTGGGTCCTCTTCGGGCTGACGGCGGTGTTTACACTGACGCTTTGGTTGACGGACGCGTCCGGTGTCGCCGGGCTCGTGATTGCCGGCGGGTATGTCCTCGCTGCGTCTGCGGGCGCGCTGTTCTGCGCGTTGCCGGTGCTTCGCCGCGCGGTGTCACTCGAACAAGTCGCGCTGTTTATCGACGAGCGCCACCCCGAACTCGAGAGCCGCATTTCCACCGCGCTCGATGTTTCGATTCACGACCGCGAGGGCGTCTCGGCGTGGCTCACGGAAAAATTTCTCGAAGAAGCCCTCGAAAAATTTCGCGCGACCTCCCTGGCCGATCTGCTCGATCCGGTGCCTGCGCGCACGCTCGGGTACAACGCGGCGGCCATGCTCGCCGCTTCGTTGATCTTTTTCTTTGCTTTTTCCAGCGCATGGCTTCCGGCGTTCTCGCTGCTTCGGCCCGGTTTCAGCGAGAAGATCGCCTCGTTGCCGTTTACGGTTGAGCCCGGCGACGTGCGCGTGCGGCGCGGCGACAACCAGATGATCTGGGTGCGGACGACCGAGGCCGACCGCGAAGTGATTCTCCGCTGGCGCGTGCCCGGCGCGGAATGGCAGGAAATCCCGACCAGCCCGAGCAGCACCGAGCGCGTCTACTACCATGAATTCGCCAATGTTCAGCAGGATTTGCAGTACCAGGTGCGCTACGGCCGGCAGCGCTCGAAACCCTTCCAGATCACAGCCTGGTTGCCGCCTGATGTGACGGGAATCGACCTGACGTACCATTATCCCGAATATCTCGGCCAGCCTTCGCGCGAAGTGCCCAACAGCGGAAACATTGCCGCCGTCGAAGGCACGAAGGTGGATGTGGATGTTTGGACGAACAAACCCGTCGCCAAGGCCGAGATGGTCCTCGAAAGCGGCGAGCGCGTCGGGCTGGTCAAGAAGGACAAGACCCGCTGGCAGATTCCGGTCACCGTCACGAAGGACGACGCGTACCGCATCGAGCTCGCCGACGAAGAGGGCGAGGCCAACGAATACCCCTCGCGCTACACGATCGCCATGCACCGCGATCGCGCGCCCGAAGTGAAGATCGATTTCCCGCGCGGTGACAATGAAGTGACGATGCTCGAAGAAGTCCCCTTCGACTTCTCGGTCTCCGACGACTACGGGTTTAAGAACTACGGCGTGCAATACGAGATCGCCGGGAAGGACCCCGTCCGCATCAAACTTGGCGACAACGCCTCGATCGAGACGGCCGCCGAAGGCCACCACCAATTGCAGCTCGAAGACCTCGGCCTCGAAGTGGGCGACTTCATAACGTGGACGATTTGGGCCGAAGATACCCGGCCCGGCCGTTCGCAGTACGAGACCATGGGTGACCCATTTTTCCTCGAGGTGCGGCCCTTCAAGCGCGAATACCGCGAGGCGATGAGCGGGGCCGGCGGGCAACCCGGCGAGCAGGAAGACGACCCGGAGAAAATCCAGAAAAATATTCTGATCGCTTCGTGGAACCTGCGCCGCGAATCGCGCTACATGGACGAGGCTGAGTTCAAGGAAAAGCGCGGCACGATTGTGGAGACGCAGGAGAAACTCGCGGAGACCCTGGCCGGCGAAGAGGGCCCCATGCAGGCGCCCGAGCCGGAGATGCTGCGGCTGCGCGAGGAGATGAAGGCCTCGGTCGAAGCGCTCAACCGCGCGGCGCTGCCCGACCCGAAAGCGCCGCTTTCGGAGGCCACGGCGCACCAGCAGGCGGCGCTGCGGCTGATGATGCGGATGAAGCCGCGCGAGGCGCAGGTGCAGCAGACGCAGGGCGGAGGCGGCGGGGGTGGCGGTGGCGAGCGCGGCGACATTAGCGAGCTCGAGATGGCGCGCAACCGCAATTTCTATGAAGAGGAAAACCTCACGCGCGAGCAGCAGCAAGCGACCGACGAAGTCCTCAACAAGATCAATGAACTCGCGCAGCGCCAACAGAACGTGAACGAGGAAATCGCCAAACTCATCAGCGAACTCCAGACGGCGAAGACCGAAGAAGAACGCGAGCGGCTCAAAAAACAACTCGAGAAGTTGCGCGACGAAATGGCGAGCAACCTCGATCGGCTCGATAAGGCCAGCCAGGAACTCAACTCGAACGCGCTGCCGAACGAGCAGACCCGCGACGCGCAGGAAGCGCTCGATCGCGCGCGGCACCAGATGAATCGCAGTCTCGAACAGATGGACCGCAACGAGCTGCAACAGGCGCAGTCGGCCGGCGCACGCGCCTCCGAGGCGCTCGAGGACATGCAGGAGCAGTTGCAGCAGTTCGGCCGCGAGGCTGCGGGCCAGCGCATGCGTGACCTGCAAAAGCAGATGCGCGAGTTACAGGAGCAGCAGAAAGAACTCGTGGCCGGCGCCGGGAACGCGCAGGAACTTCACCAGTCGCCCTCCATGGACGACCAGAAGAAACTTGAAGAGACCCAAAAGCAACTTGGCGAGAGCAAGGACAATCTCGCGGAAAATTTCAAGACGATGATGGACGAGGCGAGCGAACTCGCCGCGCGCGGCGGGCAGACGCAGGAACTCATGTCGCGCCGCCTGGGCGATTGGATGCGCGAGACGAGCAAGGAAGGCATCTACGAAGACATTCAAGAGACCAAGCCGCTCATCGAATACGGCATCTGGGACAACGCGCTGACGGAGGAGAAAAAAATCTCCGACAAACTTGCCCAAGCCGGAGAGAAACTTGACGCAGTCGCCGATTCGCTCGTGGGCAACGACCTCGAGGGTATGCAAAAGGCGCTCGAAAACCTCGACAAGCTGATGCAGCGCGAGGAAGTCGCGCGTGCACTCGAAGACAAGAATGCCGACTCCGCGAAGCCCGGCCCCGGCGCACCGCAAGACGATCCGAATGCGCAGGAAAAGGGCGCGGGCCCCGGCAAGCCGGGCGAGGAACAAAAACAGCCCGGCGCGGGCGATCAGCCCGGCCAGGATCAACAACAACCCGGCACAGCGCAGGGCGAGCAGCCCGCTCCCGACGCGAAGGGCGCGTCGCAGCAGGGCGGCGGGCAACAGCTCGGTTCGCAGGACGGTCAGTCGCAGCCCGGCCAGCCCTCGCCCGAGCAACAGCCCGGAGGCCAGCAGGGCGGATCTCAGCAGCGCATGGCCGGCCAGCCGCAAGGCGGAGCGGATCACGGCGGCGCGCAGACCGGCGGCGGGGGCGGCGACTTTGATCCCAACCGCGCGATGCGCGATTTCGCCGAGCGCGGATACCAGGATTGGATCGAGAATTTGCGCGACGCGGAGTCGCTGCTGCCCGAGGGCACCGAGCTCCGTGCGGACGTGGTCCGGCTGCGCGAGCGCGTCGAGGCGATGCGCCGCGACTGGCGCGCGCGTTCGCTCGCGCCGCGATTTGATTTGTTCCTCGAGATGGCCGCGCGTCCGCTCGCCGACACCGCCGAGGATCTGCACAAGGAAATCCAGCGGCTTCTGAACGAGAAGGAATTTCTCGCGCAGGACGAGGGCAACGTGCCCGAGCGCTATCGCGAACCGGTGGCCGATTATTTCAAGCGGCTCTCGGAGTCTGAAGGGTTGAAGTAGCCATGCTCGAACGACTCACTGCGTGGCTCGCCGGCGACGCCGCGGCCGACCTCGTGCCGCGCCATTTCGCGTTCAACACGCCCCTGCCGGGCGTGGTGTGTCTGGCGTTGCTGGCCGCGGCGGGGGCTGTCACGGCGCTGTGGTATACGCGCCGGCTGCGGGCGCTTCCGCGCCTGCGGCGGGTCCTGCTGGTCAGCCTGCGGACGGCGGCCGTCGTCCTCTTGCTCTTTCTCGCGCTCGACCCGGCGGTCATCGCGCAGCGCGTGAATCCGGGCGAGCAATTCGTCGCGCTGCTTTTCGACGACTCGCTCAGCATGCGCATCACGGACGAGAAGAGCGAGTCGCGCGGCGATCGGCTTCAGCAGGGCTACGCGCTGGCGAAAGAGTCCTTCGAGGACCGCGTGCGCCGCCGCCACCAGCTCGTCCGCTACCGCGTCGGCGACGGCACGCAGCCGCTGCGCGAAGTCTCCGAGCTGCATTTCGACCAGAAACAAAGCGACCTGCTTGGCGGCATTCAACAGGTGGTGAAAGACCTGCAAGGCATGACGGTGTCGGCGGTGGTTCTCTTCTCGGATGGCGTGCAACTTCCGGGGCAGACGGCCGAGGCGCTTGCGGCGCTGCCGGCGGACGTGCCCGTGTTCACCGTCGGCGCGGGAGAGTCCACGCCCTGGAGCGATCTTGAAATTACGGACCTCCAAATCAAGCGCACGGATTTCGACCGCAGCCCGGTCGTCCTGACGGCCAAAATCCGTTCCACCGGCCTGGCCGGCACCGAAGCCGTCGTCGAGGCGACGATCGGCAGCCGCGTGGTGAAATCCAAGACGATCGCCATCACCGATCCCGTACAGACCCACGAGGTATCGCTCGAGTTCGTCCCGGATCGGCAGGATTGGATCGAGTACGAAGCGCGCGTGCGGCTCGTCGACAAGCCTGGAACTGCGATCGCCAACGCCGACCACATCGCCGAAAACAATATGCAACAGTTCGCGATCGATAACCGGCTCAAGCAATACAAGATTCTGTACGTATCGGGACGGCCGAATTGGCAGAACAAGTTTTTCAAGATGGCGCTTGAGGGCGACAAGCAACAACTCAAGCTGACCAGCCTGATCGCGATCTCGAACGCGGAGCAGAAGTTCGAGTTCCGCGGCAAAAAATCCTCCTTGGCCAATCCGCTCTTCGAGGGCTTCGAGGAAGACAAGGACCGCCCACGCTACGACCAGACCGTGTTCCTGCGGCTCGGCGCGGCGAAGGACGAACTGACTTCGGGCTTTCCGGCAACGGCCGAGGACCTTTTCGGTTATGACCTGCTCATCTTCGGCGACGTCGAGAAGCCGTTTTTTTCCGGCGAGCAATTGGAGCTGGCGCGCGATTTCGTGGATCGCCGCGGGGGCGCGCTGCTGCTGATGGGTGGGCCGCGCTCCTTCACTGCCGGCGGCTACGCGGGCACGCCACTTGAGAAGATGCTTCCCGTGCTGCTCTACCACGAGGGCGCCGGCCCGGAGGAATTACGCGCGAACCAGCCCTACGCCGCGCGGCCGACGGTCGAGGGGCGGCTGTCCGGGGCGTGGACTTTCGAGACCGACGAGACGGCGGATCTCGCGCTCTGGCAGGGCCTTCCGCCGTTATACTCGATCGATCGCTTTCCGCTCGTCCGCGCGGGCGCCACCGTGATGGCCGTCGGCGCGCTGGGCCCGGACGAAAGCGGAAACGTGCCCCTCTTCGCCATGCAGCGCTACGGCGAAGGGCGCTGCGCCGTCTTCGCCACAGGCGATACCTGGCAGTGGAAAATGCGCGAGGAATCCGCCGGCGATCGCCACGAGCGCTTCTGGCGGCAGACGGTGCGCAATCTCGTGAAGGACGCGCCCGCGCCGGCGCTGTGGCGCGGCAAGGCCGACGCCTACACGCAGGAAGGCCCGGCGACCTTCGAGTTTCTCCTGCGCGACAAGGCCTATACCCGCCGCGAGACACTGCAAGCCTCGGCGACGGTGACCGCGCCCGACGGTACGACGGCCACGCTGCCGATCGAGGAGTCGCTCGAAGAGGCGGGCGTGTATCGCGCGCCCTTCACGCCGGCGCTCGCGGGGCTGCACCGGCTCACCGTGACCGGCGCGGACGACAAGGGCGAGACGGTCACGCAGTTGGATGACGCGTTTCTGGTTCAGCCGGACTACCGCGAGTTCCAGCAGGCGCAGTACAAGCCGGAGTTTCTCGCGGAACTTGCCCGCTCGCACGGCGGACAATTTTTCACACTCGAGCAGATGGATGCCCTCGCCGACGCCATCCCCGTACCGCCTTCGCTCGAGTCCGAGGACTTGGTGCTGCATCTCTGGCACCTGCCGGGCTTCTTCCTCGTGCTCGCTGCGCTCATGATCCCCGAGTGGTATATGCGCAGAAAGGCGGGGCAAGCGTGATCTCTCCGCGATTGTGCAGACTTGCGCTCTGTCTGGCCGCGGTCATTTCGACCTTCGCGGTTTCGGGCGAGACGCGCGCGGCGGCGCACCACGTCATTCTCTGCGGCAGCGGGGGCGAGGCGGAATACTCGCCGCGCTTCCGGGAGTGGGGCACGCGCTTGAAGGACACGCTCGCGCTGCGGCTCGGCGTCGCCCCGGAGAACATTCATGTGCTCATGGAGCAGGAGACCGCGTCCGCACCGGCCGGAACGACGATTTCGCTCGAATCCATCCAGGGCCTCTTCAAAGGCCTCGCGCAATCCCTCAGCGCCGAGGACGACCTCTTCGTATATCTCATCGGCCACGGGTCGTATCTAAAGAACGCGTCGAAATTCCAGATTCCCGGGCCGGACCTGAGTGCGGAAGGTCTCGAAGCGCTCCTGGCCGAACTCTCCCCCCGCCGCACGATCATCATCGCCGGCACCTCGGCCAGCGCGGGCTTCATCAATGTGCTTAGCGGCCCGCAACGCGTCGTTTGCGCGGCCTCGAAGAGCGCGACCGAGGTGAACGCGACCGAATTCATGCGCTTCTTCATCGAGGCGCTCGAAGACGGCAGCGCGGACCGTAACCGCGACGAACGCATCTCGGTGCTCGAGGCCAGCGAACAGGCCGCGGCGCTCACCGCCTCGTGGTACACGACCTCGACCCTCATCGCCACCGAACACTCAATTCTCGACGACAACGGCGACGGTCTCGGCTCACGCCTGCCGATCGAATTGGCCCTCTCCGAAGCCCCGGCCGACGATCTCGCCGCGGTGGCAGCGACAAGCCCCGACGGTGCTCTGGCCGATTCCATCTATCTCAAGGATTTTTCTTTCCCGGCGAGCGCGCCGAAAGCGCTGATCGACGCGTATCTCACCGCACTCGAGGAAGTGAAGACGCTGAAGGCCCGCAAAGGGGAACTTCCCGAAGCGGACTACTACGCGCAACTCGAGACGCTGCTCATTAAGGCCTCGCGGACCCACCGCGAAATCCGCGGCTACGCGGACGTGTCACCGGAAGAACTCCCGGCCTCACGGTAGAAATTCGCGGCGTGACGCTGCGCGCGCCGCCTTGCGCGCGGGTTCGTGCGCCACTATCATGCCCTCGTTGGCAGTCACCGGTCCGCCGTGGCCGGAGTACGCGAATAAACCCGGGGCCGGACACCGACCATGGACCTTTCCCTCGCCGTCGTCATCGCTTATCTCTCCGGCGTGACGCTCATCGGCATCTACTTCATGCGCCGCTCCGGCGGCTCGAGCGATTGGGCGGTCGCGGGCGGCGGCATGAGCCTGATGATGGTCGCGGTCGGCATCGCGGGCACGCGCATCGGCGGCGCGGGCACCTACGGCGTCGCGGGCGACGTCATGAGCGGCGGCGTGTGGAACCTGTGGTGGTACTCCATCAACACCTTCCTCGCACTCGCGATTACGGGTCTCTTCTTCGCGCTTCCTTTTCGCCGGCTCAAACTTCACACCGTCGGCGAGGTATTCACGATCCGTTTCGGATCGCGCCGCTGCCAGGTGCTTACCAGTCTCTGCGTGCAGACCGAATACGCCATCGTCAACGTGATCGAGATTTATGTGACCGCGACGATCCTGCGCGGACTGACCGAGATGAACATGGCGTGGGCAGTCGTGATCGCGGCGGTCGTGATCATCAGCTATACCGCCCTCGGCGGCCTCTGGGGCACGGCCTTCACCAACCTCATCCATTGCGCGGTGATCATTTTCGGCCTGTTGCTGGTCGGCGCGATGGGCGTCTCGAAGGCGGGCGGTTGGGACGCGGTCGTCGCGGCGGTGGATGGCCATCTCGCCACCGCCGGGCGTGACCGGACGGCCTGGTGGAGCATCGCCGGCGCGGGCTGGGGCGCGGTGCTGGGCATGTTCTTCTCGGCGTCGATTCACACGCCCGCCGCCTCGGTCTACACCAACTACGCCACTTCCGCGCGCCGTGAACGCGATGTGATCCCTGGCTTCCTATTGGCCGGGATCTTCTCCGCGATCATGCCCTTCCTCGCCGGACTCATCGGCATCTTGACGCTCGCCAAGTACGGCGTGAACTCCGGCACGCGCGGATACACCAGCCTCACCAAGCTCGCCACGGAGATCCATCCCGTCATCGGCGGCATCGCGCTCGCCGCCGTGCTTGCGGCCGTCATCTCCTCGGGCGGACCGATTCTGCTCTCGAGCGCTACTATGTTCGTGCGCGACTGGCTCCACTTCACGCGTGACTACTCCTCGACGGAAAAACTCCGCGCCTACCGCATCACCACCGTCGTTTACGGCGCGGCTTCGGCGGCCTTCGCGTGGGGGGTCTCTTACATCGAAGGTTTTTCCGTCCTCGCCCTCTTGCTCTTCGGCTTTGCCATGGTCGTCCCGCCTGCGATCGCCGTGGGCTATCTGTTCTATTGGCGCCGCACCACGGAGACCGCGGTCTACTGGGGCATGATCCTCGGCTACGCCGCGGGCTTAGTCTGGTTCGCCCTTATCAAGGGGGCCGCGTGGACGAAATTCGCCGCGCCCGAAGGCGCGTCCGCCACGCGGCGCCTCTTTCACACACTCTTCGTCGAGGGCGGCGGGGTGGACCCCTCTTACGCCACCACCGTCGTCCCGCTCCTCGCGATCCCCCTCCTTTCACTCCTCACCCGCGAAAACACCGCCGGTCAGGACCGCTTCTACGCCGTCATCCGGGGCCGGCAGGACGCTGGCGATCTCGCGATCAAGGCTTGAACAACGTGGCGCGGATCGCTGGATCGCGCGGGGCGGCGCTGTTAGACTTTCGCGCGTAGTTGATCCGCTTTGGCGCGTAATCTTTTGAACAGCGAGAGTTCTTCTCCCGTGTACTTACGGACCCTGTGTCTCTTTGTCGCGTTTGCCGCGCTGCTGCCGGACGCATCCGCGCAGGCGCCGCGCGACGCCGTGCTGGTGAACGGCCGCATCTACACGATGAACGACGCGCAGCCGACCGCGACGGCGCTCTCCATCCTCGGCGGACGCATCATGGAAGTGGGGACGGACGAGGCGGTGCTCGCCGCGGCGACGGCGGGCACGCAGGTGCTCGATCTCGGCGGCAAGACCGTGGTCCCAGGGTTTATCGACGCGCACGGTCATCTGATGAATCTCGGGCTCTCGCTCGCGCAGTTGAACGTCACCGGGACGGCGAACTACCCGGCGGTCATCGACGCTGTCGCCGCGCGCGCCGGTCAAACCCCGCCGGGTGAGTGGATCATCGGCCGCGGCTGGGACCAAAACGACTGGCCCGAGAAGGCCTTCCCCGAGCACGCGGTGCTTAGCGCGGTCTCGTTGCAGAATCCTGTGGCGCTGTCGCGCGTCGATGGCCATGCCCTGCTCGTGAATGCCACCGCGCTCGCACTCGCAGGCATTACTGCGCAAACGCCCGATCCCGAGGGCGGAAAAATCCTGCGCGATGCGGCGGGCAATCCCACGGGCGTGCTCATCGACGCCGCGATGGGCCTCGTGCGCGCTAAAATTCCGACGCCTACGCCCGAGCAGCAACGCGAGGCGATCCGGCGCGCAATCGGCGAATGCTTGACGCACGGCGTCACCAGCGTGCACGACGCCGGGGTGGACGCCGCGACGATCGCGCTTTACCGCGAGATGATCGACGCGGGCCAGTTCCCCCTGCGCGACTACGCCATGCTCTCCGCGACCGATACGGCCGGCCTGGAACAGTATTTCACGGCCGGCCCGCTGCTGGGGTACGGCGATAATCGTCTCACGGTACGCTGCGTGAAGGCCTTCGCCGACGGCGCGCTCGGCTCGCGCGGCGCGGCGCTCCTGGCCCCCTACACGGACGATCCGGCCAACTCGGGCCTGCTCCTGAGTGCGCCGGAAGCCTTGCTTGCCCTCACGACGCGCGCGCTCGCGGCGAAGTTTCAAATGGCGACCCACGCGATCGGCGATCGCGCGAACCGCATCGTGCTTGAGGTGTATGCCGCCGCGCTCGCCGCCGCCGGGCTCGACCCGAAGACCAACGACGCCCGCCTGCGCATTGAGCACGCGCAGGTCGTCGCGCCGGAGGACTTCGCACGCTTCGCCGAGCTGCGTATCATTCCCTCGATGCAGGCCACGCATGCGACCTCCGACATGCCCTGGGCCGAGGCG
>VFKU01000612.1 GCA_009885415.1 Rhodothermota bacterium | reverse complement strand
GGCCGACACTCACCACAGCGCGAATGGTTTCGATTACGGTCCCGACGGATACCTGTACTACCAGTCCGGGATTTTCCTGGTCAACAACGTCGAGACGCCGTGGCAGGAGGCCCAGCTCTCGGGCACCTCGGCCATGTACCGCTTCAACCCGCGCACGCATCGCTACAGCCTCCACGCCGCCAACCCGCCCAATCCGCACGGCGGCGATTTCGACTACTGGGGCTACCACTACGCCACCAGCGCGACCGGCGGCGAGGCCTACCAGGTGCGCGAGGACGGCGGCGGCAAATTCAAGATGCATCCGTTGCTCGACAAGACCGTGCGGCCGGTGCCCTCGAGCGGAATCATTTCGAGTACGCATTTCCCCGAAAGGAACAATGGGAATTTCATCATTCTCAACAGCATCGGGTTCCTCGGTATCAAGCAATACACGCTGAAGAACACCGACGGTGTCCTATGGGGCACGGAAACCGACGACCTGCTCGTTTCCAGCGACAGCAATTTCCGGCCTACCGACTTCAAGATTGGCGACGATGGCGCGATGTACGTCGCCGATTGGTCCAATCCAATCATCGGGCACATGCAACACAACGTCCGCGACCCGAACCGCGACCACGAGCACGGACGCATCTATCGCATCACCGTTCCGGGGCGGCCCTTGCAGGACCGCGTCAAGATCGACGGAGAGCCGATCGAGGCGCTGCTCGATGTGTTGAAGCATCCCGTCGATGGCGTGCGGCTTCGCGCACGCATCGAACTGAGCGAACGCAACACGGACGAAGTGATTGCCGCCGCGCAGAAATGGCTCAAGCAATTCGATCCGGCGAAAAAGGAAGACGCCCATCATCTGCTCGAAGCACTCTGGCTGCACGAGCAGTTCAACGTGGTCAACGAGGACTTGCTCAATATCCTGCTGAAATCGCCGCAGCCCGACGCCCAACGCGCCGCGCAGCGAGTCAAGTACATGTGGGAGATCGAGGGCAAGTTTGAGAAGAAAGTCGCGGCCGCGGCCACAGCGCACAGCGGCCACAGCGCGGAGTCCGTCCTTCAAGAAGCGAGGGACTACCTCAAGCAGGAAACGTCACCGCCGCCCCGGATGGACGGCGACACTTTCGAACTTCACATTCAGACGCTGAAAGAACAGATGCGGTACGACCGCCGGGAATTTACCGTGTTGGCCGGCATGAAAGTGCGGCTGATCTTCAGCAATCCCGACGCCATGGACCACAACCTGATCATGGTCGAGCCGGACTCCGCCGCGAAGGTGGCCGTGGCCGCGATGAAGATGGAGGTGACCGGAGAGGGCACTAAGAAACAATGGAGGCCGGAGAGCGACAGCATCCTTTTCGCCTCTCGGCTGCTGCGGCACGGAGAGACGCAGGAGATCGAGTTCTCCGCGCCGCGCACTCCGGGCCGCTATGATTATCTCTGCACCTTTCCTGGCCACTGGCAGCTCATGCGCGGCGCGATGATTGTCGTGGAAAAACTGGATCGCGACCTGCTCGCCGCCAACCAGTTGACCGAGGAGGCGCCGGCCGCCAGTGGCCGGCAGATGGTCGAGATGTGGACGCTGGACCGCTTGAAAGACGATGTGGCCGCCCTGACCACGAAGCGATCCTACGACGCCGGCCAGCAAATGTTCCAAATCGCGGGATGCACGAAGTGCCACGATCCCGCCGGCACGCCAGAGACCGTCGGCCCCGATCTGCGGGACGTTGGTAAACGATACACGCCGCTCGTCCTGCTCGGGCACATTCTCGATCCTTCACTCGAAGTAGCGGACGCGTACAAGACCTACGTCGTCGAGACGAAGAACGGCAAAGAATTCTACGGGCAGATCAAGGAACTCGACGGCGACCGCCTGCGCGTGCTCGAAGATCCCCTCAAGCCGGACACCGCTGTAATCCTCACGCGAGCCGACATCAAAAGCATGGATCCCATCGCCGTCTCCCCGATGCCGACCGATCTTCTGAATACTCTAAACAAAAACGAGATTCTCGATCTTCTCGCCTTCCTCGTCGCCGGCCCCATGCCCGCCCGCACGGCCTCCAAGTAGTTTTCTCCGAATGCTAAGCGGCGTCCCGCCGCTGGGTGCTTGAAGACGACGCTGGTAGGGGCTGAGAGGGGAGGGGGCGAAGTTGTTGGTGAATGCTAAGCGGCGGGACGCCGCTTAG
>VFKU01000224.1 GCA_009885415.1 Rhodothermota bacterium | reverse complement strand
TCAAGTCGCTGCGCGCCGGGGGGCTCACGCTCAAGGACAGCTACGTTGAAGAGCGGCGCGGCGAACTTTTCCTCCTGAAGGCGCACATCCCGCCCTACATTCACGGCAATATCTTCAACCATGCTCCGGAACGCCCGCGCAAACTGCTGATGCATAAAAGCGAAATCCTCAAACTGGGCGCGCGCGTCCTTGAAAAGCGCCTCACCATGATTCCGCTCAGAGTCTATTTCAAGAACGGCAAGGTGAAGGTCGAAGTCGGCGTATGCCGGGGCCGCCAGCACGCCGATCAGCGCGAGGTCATCATCAAGCGCGAGGTGCAGCGCGACATGGACCGCGCGCTGGTGGACGCGTCGAAGAACAGGAAACGCGATGACCGCTGAACTCCGACACCTCTTGGTCGAAATGCCTATCCGCATCAAGACCTACGATATCGATTTCGTCGGCCACGTCAACAACATCGTCTACGTCCGCTGGCTCGAAGACCTCCGGCTCCAGTTACTCGACACCTACTACCCCCTCGAACCTATGCGCGACGGCGGCATCGTGCCGATCATTGCGAATACGCACATCGATTATCATCAGGGGATCAATTTGTCCGATCGCGACGTGCTCGCGCGGATGTGGGTCAAGAAATTCGGCAAAGCGACGTTTCATCTCGACGCCGAATTTCTTGTGCGCGGCGCCGTGCGCAGCACCGCCTGGCAGCGCGGCGCCTTCGTCGACGCCAAGACGCTTCGGCCGGTGCGTGTGCCGGAAGGCCTCGCTAGCCAAATGCCGTCATCGGAATGAGTGCTGCCGTATGAACATCGAAATCCGTGAGTACCGTGACGAGGACGAGGCCGAATGGATGCGCGTGCACGCGATCATCCTTTCGATCTCGCATAGCTGGAATTATTCGATTCAGGAGCGGCCGCCGTACACGGGAAACGAATCGACGCGGCTGGTCGCGGTGCACGAGGGAAAGATGGTCGGGCTGACGGACGCGGTGTATGAGAACCAGCCCGGCGAGATGTGTTTCGTGAAGGACTCGCGCGGGGGGTACGTGACGGAATTTGGGCGGCTGCCTGAGTACGGCAAGATGAACATCGGCCCGCGGCTGATCGACGCGACGATCGCCGACGCGCAGCGCAAGGGCATCGGGCGGCTGGAGTATTGGTCGCAGGACCGGAACGCGCAGCGGTTTTATACGCGGCTCGGTTTGCGCGAGATCGGACGGCACTACCGGTTTCGTTTCGCGCCCCCGAAGGCGATCGCGGACGAGGTGTTCAAGGGCGGCGTCGGCATCGAGTACATCTACGGCGTGTGCATGCCCGAGGACTGGCCGCGGGTGAAGCAGCAGCACGAGATCATAACGAAACACCCGCTCGAACCGCATTTGTGCATCGGGTACGAGATACGGGATTTTTCAAGGAAGTTCAGCGCAGAATAGGCCGCGCCCACTCGGCCGCTCGAACGGTCTTGACCGCACCCTGTGGCGCCGCGCATCATGGTGTCGGGTGAGTTTCTCTTTGGGGTGTTCTGTGTCTTTCTTCGTTTGGCCGCGTTGCGCTTGCGGGCGCACCGCTGCGATTTTCATTTGCGTGTTGCTTGCGACATCTGTAGCGCAGGCGCAAGTCGAGACGGCCCCGCGCTACGACGATCTCTCGCGCCGTTCGCATCCGCCGCGTCTCGATCTCGTGTCGGTGTTCAATCCTTGGGGTGAAGACCTGCTCGTCCACCGCGAATTGCCGGAGGACTTCGGACAGTGGGTCGCGGCCGCGGCGCAGGTCTACGCCGATCAGAAGATTCATTTCGACGGGTATATGGGCAGCACCGACGACGGCAAGCACTATGCGGCGGCGGCGGACGGCCAGGACGGCGCATGGTGGGGCGACAGCGTTCATCTTCGCTACAACAAGGTTGCGGATGGGCATGTGGACGACGTGGGGGAGCGCGCGTGGATCTGTCTTGACCTTCCCGTGCACGCGGTCACGCTGGCGGGCTATCCGCTGCGCGAGGCGATCGCGGAGGATTTTTCGTTGGCGACGGACGTCTACACGATTGGAGGCACGTTCCCGGAGAATATCCCGACGACCCAGGCCTTCTTTCGCCGCGTAAGAAACATCCGGACCTTTTTCGCGCGGCAACAGAAGTATGTCGAACTGCGCGTCCGCAAGGAGGAGTACCGCGACCCGAAGTTCCGCCCGGCGGAGTCCTTTGCGCCGGGCGACCTTGTGTTCTTCGGTCACTACGGCGATCCCGAAGGCACGGGCGGAAACTGGCACCCCAAGCACTCGGGCATCGTCGGTACCGTCGACGCGCGCGGGTTGCCCGTGGTGATATTCAACATGCGCGTCTCGAAGGGACTTGTGGACGAATACGACGGAAAGATCAATCAGACGCGGACGATCGAAGGTAAAGAAGTCCTTTTCGAGCGCTATTCCGATCGCTATTCGCTGATCGGTTTCGGCCGCATTGTTCAGCCCTACGTCCCCTCAACCCAAGTAGCGGAGGCGCCATGATTCGACGTTTGCTTCTCGCGGCATTGCTCATTGCTCCTCTGGCGTGCGGCGGGAAGGGCGCTTCGACGCCCGACACGACGACGCTCCACGTCGGCAATGGCGGCGAGCCGAAGTCTCTCGATCCGCAGTTGGTCACCGGGCTCATCGAGGAGCGTCTCTTGTCCTCTCTTTTCGAGGGGCTCGTGAATGTCGACGTGAAAACGATGGGGCCCACGCCTGGCGTGGCGGAGTCGTGGACGGTGTCGCCCGACGGGCTCCTCTATACCTTTCACCTGCGCGCGGACGCGAAATGGTCCAACGGCGACCCGCTCACGGCGGAGGACTTCGTTTACAGTTGGCAACGCAT
>VFKU01000005.1 GCA_009885415.1 Rhodothermota bacterium | reverse complement strand
GGGCGCAGTCCACGACGGCACTGCGACCATGGACTACATGGAGCAAGAGCAGGAACGCGGCATCACGATTACCTCTGCGGCGACCGCCTGCGAATGGCGCGGCCACCGGGTCAACATCATAGACACCCCCGGACACGTGGACTTCACTGCTGAAGTTGAGCGCAGCCTTCGGGTGCTCGATGGCGCGGTCGCGGTATTCGACGCGGTCGCCGGCGTGCAGCCCCAGTCTGAGACCGTATGGCGCCAGGCCGAGAAGTACGGCGTGCCGCGCATCGCTTTCATTAACAAGATGGATCGCGTCGGCGCAGACTTCGACAAGGCCGTCATCTCGATGAAAGAGCGCCTGGGCGCCAACGCGGTGCCCATTCACCTGCCCACGGGTGCCGAGGACAACTTCCGCGCGGTGATCGATCTCGTCGGCATGCGGATGTTCTCGTGGTCGGGCGAAGACCTCGACCAGAAGCCGGAGCCGGGCGAAATTCCCGCGGAGTGGATCCCCGAAGCCGAGAAACGGCGCATGTTGCTTATCGAGGCGTTGGCGGATTTCGACGAAAGCATCATGGAGAAGTACCTCGACGGCCAGCCCGTTTCCGAAGAGGAAATGAAGCCGGTGATTCGCCGGGCGACGATTGCGTGCAAACTCAATCCGGTCGTGGCCGGTACGGCGCTTCGTAATAAGGGTGTACAACTCATGCTCGACGCCGTGGTGGATTATCTCCCCTCGCCGATCGACCTTCCGCCGGTGACTGGCTTCGAACCCGGTACGGAAAACGAAACTTCCCGTAAACCCTCCGACGACGAGCCTTTCTCCGCGCTTGCGTTCAAGATTCTCACCGATCCGCACGTCGGCCGTCTCACCTTCATTCGCCTCTACAGTGGCACCCTTTCGGCCGGCACCATGGTCTTGAACGCGCGGACACGCCGCAAAGAACGGCTCGGCCGCCTGCTCGAGATGCACGCGAACGACCGGACCGACCTCGAAGAAATGCGCGCGGGTGATATCGGCGCGGTCATTGGCTGCAAAGACGTGACCACCGGCGACACGCTGTGCGACTTGAAGTACCAGGTCGAGCTGCTGCGCGTGGACTTCCCTGAGCCGGTCGTGCGCATCGCGATCGAGCCGAAGTCCAAGGCGGACCAAGACAAACTTTCCGACGCGCTCAACAAGCTCGCAGAAGAAGACCCGACTTTCCAGGTCAGCGTCGACCACGAAACGGGCCAGACAATTATCGCCGGCATGGGCGAGCTTCACCTGGAAATCCTGGTGGATCGCATGCGCCGCGAGTTCAAGGTCGAGGCCAATGTCGGCAAGCCGATGGTGGCGTATCGCGAATCGGTCCGGAAAATGGCGGAAGCGGAGTGCAAATTCGTCCGGCAATCCGGCGGCCGCGGTCAATACGGTCACGTGGTTCTTTCGATCGAGCCTGGCGAAAAGGGCTCGGGCTTTATTTTTGAAAACGAAACCGTCGGCGGCGTGATTCCGAAGGAATTCATCCCCGGCGTAATGAAGGGCTGCAAAAACGCGCTCGAGGGCGGCCCGATCTCGGGGTACCCGATGGTGGACTGCACGGTGCGCCTGACCTACGGCAGCTACCACGACGTGGACTCGTCCGAAATGGCCTTCGAGATCGCGGGTTCGATGGCGGTGAAAGAAGCCGCAGCGAAGGCGAACCCAGTATTGCTCGAGCCGGTGATGAAGGTGGAAGTCACCGTGCCGGAGCAGTACACCGGCGACGTGATCGGCGACATCAACGGCCGCCGCGGCCGGATGGAGAGCATGGAGCCGCAAGGCAGCGTGCAAAAAGTGCTCGCGCACGTGCCGCTAGCCGACATGTTCGGCTATGCAAACGATCTGCGCTCGAAGACGCAAGGCCGCGCGTCCTTCAGCATGGAATTCGAGCATTACGAAGCGGTGCCGTCGAACGTGGCGAACGAAATCATGGAAGCCAGAGGAAGTTCGTACCGGTTCAAATAGTCCGGTGCGCGTGAGTATATAAACGAAAAACGATTTGCGCTCTTCCGCGGGAATGGACCCGGCGGGCGCTAAGAGATCAAAGGGAGACCAGCATGGCCAAGGAGAAATTCGAGCGTTCCAAGCCGCACGTGAATATCGGGACGATTGGTCACGTGGACCACGGCAAAACGACGTTGACGAGCGCGATCACGAAGGTGATGGCGGCGGCGGGGCGTGCCAAGGAGATGAAGTTTGCGGAGATCGACAAGTCTCCCGAAGAGCGCGAGCGCGGGATCACGATTTCGATTTCGCACGTGGAGT
>VFKU01000529.1 GCA_009885415.1 Rhodothermota bacterium | reverse complement strand
TCGGCATCGCCATCGGCACCGGCACCGACGTCGCCATCGAATCCGCCGGCCTCGTCCTCGTCAAAGGCGATCTCAACACCCTCGTCACCGCGATCGCCCTCTCCAACGCCACCTTCACCAAGATCAAACAAAACCTCTTCTGGGCCTTCGGCTATAACTTGGTCGCGATCCCGCTCGCGGTCGTCGGCCTGCTCCACCCGCTCGTTGCCGAAGTCGCCATGGCCGTCAGCTCGATCACCGTCGTCACCAACTCCTTGCGCCTGCGCCGCTTCGGCCGATGACCCGCAGCAACGATGATCGTCTCTCATCGCCATTGCGAGGAGCGTGGTTGCGACGAAGCAATCTCTTCAACCCGCGCCCTGTTTCTGGCGAGCTAAGCGAACCACAACGTTTTTTCTTTGCTACTTTCTTTTTTTGCCAAAAAAGAAAGTAGGGCAGGCGTGCGGATGGTACGCCTGCCCTGAGAGGTCACGCGGGGCATGACGCGCGACCGAAGCTTGTCGATTCGTCAATAGAGCGCGCGAAGCGCGAGAAACCCTCCTGCGACGATCATCGGGATTCCGAGAATCATTCCGATGAAGGTCGAGCACAAGAAAAATCCGCCCACGAGCAGCGCCGCGCCGATCAGCAGCGTGAAAAGAATCCCAGTGGAACGCTCGATCTTCGACGCCATCCACCAGCCAAGCCGGATGGGCGTGAGCAAGACATACCGCAGCACGCGCCCGCCCCGGCGCTTGGGCTCGATCGCTGAAGGTCGCGCGGCCACCTTAGATCCCGTCCACGTAAATATTGCCATTGAGCGCATGAAGTTCGACCTCCGCGTTGCCCTCGCCGCCGTGCAGATCCAGCGTGTGCAGGGTCTGGACGCGGTCCGCGCCCGGCCCTTCCGCTCCGCCGGTCACGCGGCCATTCTCGGTCTGAGCGTGAAGACTCATCGTGGTGCTCCCGCTTCGAAACTTAATCGGCCCGTTCGTGGTCCACACGCGCACGGGCGAGCCGACGCCGGCACCCTCGCGCTCGACCTCGACCGTACCGTTGACGGCGTCGATCTCGATCGCGCCCGACACGTAGCGGCACATGACGTTTCCATTACGCACGCGAGCGGAGACATGACCGGTAATCGCCTCGCAGCGCACGTCGCCATTCTCCGAATCCGCCGTCACGTCGCCCTCCACGCCCGCAACGGTAATCGGCCCGTTCCCGTTCGAGGCCTCGAGCCCGTGGCCGCGCGGGAGCTTCACGTCGATAGTGTAGTTCACCGCCGCGCCGCCGGTCCCGCCGAGGCCCAGCGTAGACACTTGCACGCCGCGCGCATTCGTGCGAATGCTCGGCCCGGTACCGGAATCGTCTTCCGCGCGATCGCTCCCCAGCCAACTAAGGGCCCATTCCGTCGCGCTCCCGCGACGCGCCACGTCGCGCGTAATTGTCAGCAATGCCTTCTCGCCGTCCCACGCGCTCACGGCCACGGCACCGCTTACATTCAGTATTTGCAAGACGGCCGCGGGGGACAGCGCAAGTTCCAGGCGATCCACATTTCCACCCGTGTGGCGGCCCGCGGCGCGCTGCGCTCCGGGCGTAATCACCAGCGCCAGCCCCGCGACTCCCACGACGCTTACCGCCGTCACAAGCGCCAGGCCGTACCGTCCCTGTTTCGACTTTGTCTTCATCGCCGTCGTCTCCACGTCCGTCAATCCCTTCGTCCAGACACACTTCGTGCGCAGATCGATTCGGGTTTTCTTCGGTCGCTCGCGAAATTACCGGTTCAGGCGCTCGTCCCAGTCGAAGTCGCGCGCGGTGACCGTGTTCTCCAGCCGCTGGATGCGCCGGTTGAGATTGTCATACGTTCGCTTGAGCCGGTGCAGCGCCATCGTGCGCGATCCGGAGTAGCTCTGGTAAAACTCTTCGTCTTCTTCGGTCTCGAGCGGTAGCACCGGCTCGGGCTTCATGACCATCGCGGCGACGATATAGAGGATGACCGCCGGCGTTACCGTGGTCGACGTTGCTGCGACGACGAACAGCACGCGCGTCCAGAACACATTGAAACCGTAGTAGTCTGCAACGCCCTTGCACACGCCGCAAATCATGCCCGACCGCGACCGATACAGCGTCGTCTGCCGTTCTCCACTCCGCCCATGCCGTCTCATCGTTCTGCCCTCTCTGCGTGCCGCCCTTCGTTCGTCCCGGTGTGCCCGCCGTTCGGCCTTGCGTTCAAACTTGCTCGCGAAGCGCTCGGCCTTCTCCTCGACCCGCCGGCCGAAATCCTCGGCCTTGCGCTCGACGTGCCGCCCCCATTCCTCGGCCTTGCGCTCGATGTTCCGGCCCAGGCGCTCGACCGACTCTTCGAATTCTCTGTCGCGATGCTCGTTCATACCACCCTCTCCCGCTCTTTATTCTTTTTGCAGGTCGCGATCGAATTGCTTGAGCTTGCCGCGGTCCGCATCAAGGATCAACGTCTCCAGCGACTCGATCCGCTTGTCCATCTTCGTCAGGCCCTGATAAATCTCTTGGATGATCTTGGTGTCGTTCGCGTCCACCTTCTCCGCACGCCGCATCGGGCTTCCTCGGAATGCCCGCACGACAAAGTAGATGGTGAATCCAAGCGTCGCCAGTATCATCACGGCGGTGAAGCCGGATACCAGGACTATCAGCGCCGTGCCCGTTTCGTGATCCATGTGCGTCCCGTGTCCTCTTCGATTCCGGCCTAACTGCGCCGCCCAAGTCTATTCTCGTTCGCGATCAACCAACTCGCTCTGCGACCGGCCCATGTATATTGTCTCGAGCGACTCGAGCCGCTCCATCATCCGCGTGAACCCGCGCTGCAACTCGTGGAAGGCCTTGGCCTCCTGCGCTTCCATCTGGCGGACTTTCCGCGTCGAACCGCCGCCGCGCACGGCCTTCACGAAGGCCACGGCCAATCCGCCCATCGCCACGAAGAACAACAGGACGAAGCCGAGGCTGATCGCCGTGAGCGGCACGATCGGCAAGCTGCTGATGAAGTCGTGCCACGGGACGTCCGCGTACACGTTCACTTGGGGATTCATCGGCCGCCGCTCCTATTCAAATTCCTACTTCGCTTGCTTGCGCTTCTGAGAATCCATCAGCAGGGTCTCGAGCGCTTCGATCCGCTCATCCATTCGCTGTAAGCCGCGGTTCATTTCCTGCATCGTCTCGATGTCCGGGCTCTCTTCGCGATCGCGGTGCTTATACTTCGATCCGAGAAACCGCAACGACACTATCGTCGCGCAAATCGTGAGTACGCTCACCATGATCATGATGTGACTGCCGCTCATACCCGCTCTCCGCATCTGCGCGCGTCACGCGCGCCCATCCCAACGCCCAGGCCAAATATGGCCCAGGGCGGCCCAGCCTTAGCGGCCGCCGCCCTGGCGCTTTTTCTTCAGTTCATCCAGTTCCTTGTCGATGTCCTCGTGGCCTTCCAGCTTGCGGAACTCGTCCTCGAGCGTCGGCTTGCGGCCGAAATTCACCAACTCGGCGTCGGCCTCCATCCGCTCGATGCGCTCCTCGAAACTGTCGAAGCGCGACATCGCGTCGGCCGTGTCCAGCCGGCGGATTTCCTGCTGCGTCTGCATCTTGTGGTGCGCACGCACCGCGCGCTGCACCAGCAGGCGCTGCTTCTCGCGCGCGCTCGCCAGTTTGTCCTCGAGCTGCTTGATGTCGTTCTGGTACTGCCCGACCAGGTCGTCGCAGTGGCCGAGTTCCTTCTCCAACTGCTCCGCGCGCTCGGCGTAACGCTTGCGCTCGACCAGCGCCTCGCGCGCGAGATCGTCGCGCCCGCGATCGACCGCCAACTGCGCCTTCTCGCTCCACGTGTTGCCGCGCTCTTTCACCTCGTCGAGTTCGCGCTGGATTTTCTTCTTCGTCGCCATCGCCCCGGCGCACGAGGCCTTGACCTCGATGAGCGTGTCTTCCATTTCGCGGATCATCAGCTTGATCAGCTTCTCGGGATCTTCCGCCTTTTCCAACATCGTATTGAGGTTGGAGCTGATGATGTCCCGCACTCGCGTGAAAATTCCCATTGTCCGTTCCTCCAGGCGTCGCCGCCCGTTAAGTTACTATCTTAGCGCGCCTTGCGCCGCCAAGCGCTGCACCAGCGCCATCAACGTCATCAGGGCCAACTCCGGCCCGCCGTTCATCACCTGTACACCCGCCACGAACCATTCTTCGCTCGCCGCCGGCCGGCACCACACTACGCGCAATTCGAGATCCAACCCGTGGTAGCTCACGTGCATCGTCCGGCCGGGCCGAAGGTAGCGCCCCAACTGAACGCACGCGCCCTCCAGACTGATGCTGCGCCAGGCGGCCTCGCCCTGCACGCCGTCTTCGTATTCGCACTCGAAGCTGCCCGCCATCGGGACCCGGCCGAAGCGCCGTTCCTCCTGGGCTGGCATCGTCAACGCGTAAGCACCCATCGTTCGTCTCCTCGAAGCGTTCAACTGCGCGGAAAACGCAACCGGAGTGCCAAGGCGTGCCAGACGCTAAGCAGTTCATATTAAATGAGTTACAGCATATAAACCACGAGTCTTTACTGGCAGTCCTACTCACTATATAGTGGATTCCGCTAAGAAGGGGTCAAATTCACCAATGGGCAACCAGAACTCCAACCAGGAATCCGGTGATCGTCGGGACAACTCGGAGGCGCTTGGGCAATCGGACGCCTTCCTCGATTTCCAGGAACGACTGTCGCGCGTGGCCAAGGTGGATCGACCCGTCCTGCTGGTCGGCGAACGCGGCACGGGTAAAGAGCTCGCCGCGAGTCGGGTCCACTTTCTCTCGAAGCGTTGGGAAGGTCCCTTCGTCGCGCTGAATTGTTCCGCGCTTGCGCCGACGCTCATCGAAGCGGAACTCTTCGGCCACGAGGCGGGCGCCTTCACCGGCGCGACCGGCCGGCGCCGCGGTCGCTTCGAGGCCGCACACGGCGGCACGCTCTTCCTCGATGAAATCGGAAACATCCCGATGCAGGTGCAGGAAAAGATTCTGCGCGCGGTCGAGTACGGCAGCTTCGAGCGCGTCGGCGCGTCGCAACCGATCAACGTCGACGTCCGTATCGTCGGCGCGACGAACGCCGATCTTCGCGCGAAAGCCGCGCGCGGCGAGTTCATGCCCGACTTGCTGGATCGCATTTCTTTCGATGTGCTCGTGTTGCCGCCGCTGCGCGAGCGGCCGGAAGACATCGGCCTCTTAGCGAATCACTTCGCCGCGCGTATGGCTTACGAACTCGCCTGGGCGGGCGTCCCGGAGATCACCGACGACGCGATGCAAATGATGCTCGCGTTCCCTTGGCCCGGCAATGTCCGCGAGCTCAAGAACGTGATCGAGCGTGCCGTCTATCGTTCGAACGACATGCAACTCGGTCCCGAAGACCTCATCTTCGATCCCTTCGCGCAGTTCGCCGGCCAGCTTCCCGCCGATCGCGTGGGCGCGTCGGGATTCAGCGTTTCCGGCGATGCCACGGACGAAACCGCGTCCGGCGCGGGATTCAGCTCCGGCCGCTCAGCCAACCCATCCTCCGCGAGCGCCCAAGGCAGCGCTGCTGCCCGCTTCGATCTCTCCCGCCCCTTCAACGACTGCGTCCGCGACCTCGAACTCGGCCTGCTCCGTCTCGCACTCGAACGTGCCAAATACAACCAGAAAAAAGCCGCCGACCACCTGCAACTCACCTACCACCAGTTCCGCGGCCTCTACCGCAAATACCAAG
>VFKU01000195.1 GCA_009885415.1 Rhodothermota bacterium | reverse complement strand
GCGTTCCTCGCCCGGATCGAGCATCGCAAGCACGTGCATGTTCGCCGTGTCGAGGTGCGTGAACACATACCACTCATCCGCGATCGCAAACCCGTCCGGCACGCTCGCGATCGCCGGGTGCTTGGGATCGACCACGCGGACGGTGCCGGAGAATTGTTTGCCATGACTCTTAAACGCGCCGCCGATAATCGCCGTATACGGCGTCGCCGGATCCTCCGCCTTCACCGGACGGCTCGTGTCCGCCGCGCTGTGGAAGCCGATGAAGCCGCCGCCCTTCGAGATCCACTCGCCGAAGTCCTTCATCCCACCGGGGCCCATCGGCGCATGTTTGTCGAGGCCGTCCTGGTCCAGATCGCCCTGCGTATAAAACAGCACAAGCTTGTAATTCGCCAGGTTCGCCGCGTTGATGCTGCTCGCGTCCTTGGTCGCGTCGAGCGTGAGGCCGGCCTTCGCGAGTTGCTCGCGCAGGACCGTCTCCGCAAGGCTTGGCTGGCCGTCCTTCTCGGTCACGGGGCCATGCTGAAAGCCGCCGGATTTCGTGAGCAACAGCGCCTTGCCGAAGGGGTCTTCAGCGAATGCGGGGAAGGTCGCGCACAAGAGCGCGGCAACAGCGAAGCGGCAGAAAGTTTTCATCGTAGGTCTCCCTGATCGTAGGCGCAGAAGATCGCGCAGTCAGCGAACAGACTAGCCCGCGGATGCCGGGGAATCAACCGGCGCGCGCGGGGTGGCTGCACGAGGTTATTTCGCAAGCCCCTTGAACTTCTCATGCTGGCGCGCGCCCTCGAGCACATCCGCGAGCGGCAGGATGATGACGGCGCTATAAGGGTCCTCGCCGGAGAAGAGGTACTCCGTGCGCGTCGATCCCGCCTTGATGTTGCGCAGCGTCACGATGCCCACGAAGTGGCCCGCCAGGTCGAAGGCGGGCTCGCCGAGCCCCACCGCAACGTCGTTCGAGACGAGGTAGAACTTTCGCGGCCGCTCGACCGCCGCCTGCACAGGCACCAACGCACCCGCGCAGCTGCGGCCCGCCACCTCGCCCAGCCGCCGCAACACCACCAGTGCGTCGAAGGCCTTCGGTGCGGCGCTCGCCGGCGCGACAACGGTGCCGGCGGGCGCAGGTTTCTTGAGAAGAAAAAACGCGAGATCCAGGTCCGTGTCGCGCAGGCCCGCCTCGGCCTCGATCTCCGTCCCGTCTTCAAAGACCACCGTAGTGCGGCTCACCTCCGAAGTAAGCGTGTAGTCGGCGGCGCCGCCCGAGCTCTCGTCGTTCAGCGACTTCTCATACAACTGACGTGGATCGGTAGCGTTCAGCGAAGTCACCACCAGCCCCGCCGGATCCAGCAGAAACCCCGTCGCCTCGATCACCAGATCCATGTCCATCGTGCCCGAGTCCGCCGAACCCACCCGCACCCGAGCCGCCAGACGCACCGTCACCACATTCTTCGATTGCGCCGCCAACACCGCGCGCGCGGAATCCGCCGCCGATGAGTCCTCCGCGCTGGCAAAGCGCGCGGCGCACACAAGAGCAACAGCAAGGACGGCAAAACGGCGATTCATGCGGCGGATTTCCCCAGGGCGCACACGCGGCGGATTCCGCGCGAATGCGAATAGTCTAGCGCGAACGCTCGCAACGCGTAAAGGAAGATTGGAGACACTCATCGTATCCCGGAATATGCGACCGTTCGGGAACCGTGTTTGACCTTGCGCTGCTCCGAAAGTGGCCGTAGCAGCGCCTTACCCGTGTTGTTCCCAAAGTTGGCTTAGCAGCCCGTTGAAAAAGTCGATTCCGACCGAAACCCTCATCGAAAACATTCGTGTTTTCGTGGATCAGAAAAGCGAAAAGCGTATTTTTAAACAGGCTGTTAGCCCTGAAAGGGCGGTCCCAGATTAGCCCAGGGCAGAGCGAGCGGACGCGAGCGCCGCCCTGGGTTGCATGATCCCAACACGGTCTAAGCCCTGAAAGGGCGATCGAGGGTAGAGCTCAAAACGCGGAAGCGCCGCTTTCCAGGACCTTGCGGCTCCGCCCATGCCGCGAATAGGATGGCCCCGCGCGCGGTATAGAACCCGGGAGGCATCGCACGCCATGGCCAACCGCAAACGGCGCTATCTCGGATGCCTCGGCGTCATCTTGGCCTTCGCGGCATTCCTCGCGCTGATCAATTTCGCGATCGCCAGCTACTACCGCCACCAGAGCACCCTCATCGCGCGCGAGATGGCCGCAAAGGGCTATCCCGCCACTTTCGATGAATTGGTCGCCACGCAGAACGCGACATCCGAGGGTCAGCGCAACGGCGCGGGCGAACTGTTGGCCGCGTTCGAGCGATTCAATGATGAAGGCGTGGACTACGCATTGATTCCGATCATGGCGCAAAAACTTCCGCCGGTCGGTACGCCGATATCATCGGAGTCCATGACGGAAATTAAAAAACTACTGGACCTCAATCGTGAAATGCTCGAATTGATCTCGCGTGGGCTGGCGTCCCCAACATGCCGGCTACCTGTTGAGGTGGACGCGCTCGCCGAAGAAGGACAAATCTTTCCCAACAATCTTGGAGGGTGGACCCGTAACGCCGCGCGACTACTGGCCGTGCGCGCTCTCTATGCGGGTGAATCTGGCGATACAAAGGCCGCGATCGAATCCATCGCTGAAATTCTCCGACTTGGCGATTTCACCGCACATCAGCCGTCGATGATTACATACTTGATCGGCCACGCCGTGTTGCAGCTTGGCTATGGTGCAACGGTCACTTTAATCGAGCGCGGCCATGATGTATCGCCTGAAGAACTGACGAGATTGGAGTTTGTCGTAGCCGCCGTAAGCGTTGGCGATCTGCTTTACGCCTACTGGGCAGACGTGTTGACTGCGGAGCAATACTTACGGACGCCTATCCTAGATTCACGCACGATTCTGAAAGAGATCAAAAAAGATCCGGATTCGACCTTAGACTTCCAATTCTTTTCATTTCTTGTCGACTATCTTAAGCTCTATACGTTTCTGGCGGATGTCGACGAATACAACGAGCGGCGCATCGCGCAGAGGCTTGCTCGCGATCTCAACGACTCACCGAGAATGAGGCGAGAACTCAACCGCTTTTCCGATCCGATCGGCGACCGCTCATTTCTCAAACTCATGATTGGTCCACTAGCTCTGGCCAGGCAGCGGTGCGCGATCTTGGCCCTGCGGTTAGCTCGTTTTTCCACCGAAACTGGAAGAATGCCAAGTGCGGAAGAATTCCAGAGCATCGCAGATGACTTACGAGACCCCTTCAGTGACGCGCAAATGCGATTCCGGACCGTTGAAACAGGATTTGTCGTCTACAGCATCGGCATGAATGGCGTGGACGACGGCGGGCTCCGGCGCGGCGACCGAGAAGGCGCGGATGACGAGGTAGTCAAGATTCGCCTTCCGCGTTAGGCGGCAGGTATCAGCATTTCCCTTTATTCCATCCCTCTCTTTGTTCTCTCCAGCCCTTCCTCCGCGCCCTCTGCGTCCTCTGTGGTAAAAATCGCAGTTCCCGTCAATATACTTCTCCTTGTTCCGCAACTTCCCGAAACCCGTTCGGAGTTCCGCGTTTACGCGGCGGGTTTCCCTCCGAGCCTCCCGCCTAAAGGCGGAACTCCCAGCGACCCATTGTTTCCCCAGTCCATTTCCCGGGAGTGCAACAACTGCGCATATATATAGAGAGGGCTTGCGCGGGTGCGGGGCAGGGCGGCCGTCCTGGGTATGACGCGCATCATCCCCGGGCGCGCGGGATGAAAAGGAGATCGACTTGGCTTATAGTGGCGCGCGCGACAGACACGACCGGAGTGCCACGCAGTGAATCCATCGCTAGATGCAGCGAAGACGGAGCGGGTGCTCGACGACGGGCCGGTCACGGTCCACCGCCTGCCCATCGAGTGGAGCGGATATTTCGCGGTGCAGGAACCGGCCTCGTCCGCGGCGGAAGCGCCCGCGCTGCTCATCGCCTGCCACGGCTACGCGCAATCGTGCAAAGGCTTCATCAAAAATTTCGCGTTGCTCCGCGATCGGAACTGGCTCGTCGTCGCGCCGCAGGGTG
>VFKU01000198.1 GCA_009885415.1 Rhodothermota bacterium | reverse complement strand
CGCTCGAGGCGAAGGGGCTGAAGGCGGAGGAGGGCAAGCTGACGATGGTGCCCAAGACGACGGTGCCGATTACGGCGGACCAGGCGCGGACGCTGATGAAGCTGATCGAGACGCTCGAGGACGATGATGACGTGCAGAACGTGTATTCGAACTTCGAGGCGAGCGATGAAGTGATGGCCGCGGCGATGGCGGAGTAGCATTTTGTAGCATGGCCGGCTCGGCCATGCGCCACGGGCGGGCCGCCCGTGCTTACGGGGACGGGGGCATCATGCGTGTGCTTGGGATTGATCCCGGTACCGCGACGACCGGGTGGGGCGTGGTCGAGAGCCGGGGCGCGCGGCTGATTCATATTGCGCATGGGGTGATCACTACGCCTGCGGGGATGGCCTTCGAGAAGCGGCTGGAACGTATCTACTCCGGGATCACGTCTCTCATCGCGGAATATCGGCCGGATGGCGTCTCTATCGAACGCCTTTTTTTCAAGCAGAACGTCACGAACGGGATCACCGTTGCCCAGGCGCGCGGCGTCATCGCGTTGGCGGCGGTGCATGCGGGGCTGCGCATCGGGGAATTCAGTCCGCGCGAAGTGAAAGCGGCGATCAGCGGCGACGGTGGGGCCGACAAACGCGGTATGCAGAAGATGATCAAGATTCTGCTGAACCTGGACGCCGTGCCGAAGCCGGACGACGCGGCGGATGCGCTGGGGATCGCGATTTGCCAGATTCATGCGGGGACCTTTCGGGCGGCTGTTGGAGAGTAAGGGATATGTCCGCAGATGACGCAGATTGGCGCAGATGAAGGTCCAGAGCAATTGGACAGGATTTACATGATTTACAAGATTGAAAGGTCAAGAACAGAGCAATTCAAAGATCAAAAGCAAGAAAGATTAACGAGCGGCTCCTTTGCTCTTGTCCCTTCCATCCCCTATCTCTTGACCGTCCAATCCCTTCCGTCCTTGACCTTAAATCTTAAAAACCCTGTAAATCCTGTCCAATTGCTCTGGACCTTTATCTGCGAAAATCTGCGCCATCTGCGGACAGAGCGCTGGACATCTGCTTAAATGTTCAGTATAGTAGCGGTGTCGTCGGGGGATGGACTGCCGTGTTCGCTTTTTTGAGGGGGGCCGTGGCGCTGAAGGGGGCGGGCGCGATTGCGCTCGACGTCGGCGGCGTGGGCTATGCCGTGCATGTGCCGGAGCCGGTGCAGCGGCGGCTTGCGGTCGGGCAGGAAGTCACGCTGATTACCCACTGCCACATCCGCGAGGACGCGTTCACGATATTCGGATTTTTGCGCGAGGAAGACAAGCGCGTCTTCGACATGCTACTCGGCGTGTCGGGCATTGGGCCGAAGATGGCGATGGCGGTGGTGTCGGCGATGAGCGTGGCGGAGTTTGGCCGCGCGGTGTTGGAGAGCGATGTCGAGGCCTTCACGAAGATCAGCGGCGTGGGCAAGAAGACCGCGCAGCGGATCGTGCTGGAGATGAAGGCGAAGCTCGGGCAGGACGCGGAGCTGAAGGCAATCATGGGCGAGGATGCGGACTCCGGCGAGAGCGGCGATCGCGATGATGTGATGGATGCGCTGATGGCGTTGGGCTGCACGCCGGGCGAGGCAAAGAAGGCGGCCTCGGGCGCGCGTCGCGATCTCGGCGCTGAGGCGGCCGCGGAAGAAATCGTGCGCGCGGCGCTGCGTTCGTTGGCGAGGGTGTGATGGCGCCCGCGGACGATGTGGTCAGCCCCGTCGAGCGCGACGACGATGCGCAGTATGACGAGCGTATCCGGCCGCAGCGCTTTGATGATTTTCCCGGGCAGGAGCCGTTGAAGGAAAAGCTGCGGATTGCGATTGCGGCAGCGAAGGGACGGGGCGAGGCGCTGGATCATATCCTCCTGAGCGGCCCGCCGGGTCTGGGTAAAACGACGCTGGCGCGGATCATTGCGAACGAGATGGGGGTCGATTTCAAGGCGACCTCGGGGCCGGTGATCGAGCGTCAGGCGGACCT
>VFKU01000932.1 GCA_009885415.1 Rhodothermota bacterium | reverse complement strand
TTCCGCATCCGAAGTGGGACGAGCGGCCCCTGGCCTGCGTAGTATTGAAGAAGGGCCATACGTGCAGCGAGGCGGACATCAAGAACTACCTTGCCGAGCGCGTCGCCAAGTGGATGGTGCCGGACGGCGTCGTGTTTATCGACGAGGTACCGAAGACGAGTGTGGGCAAGTTCAAGAAGACGGAATTGCGCGAGCGCTTTGCGGACTACGCGACGAAGGCGGCGAAGTAGGGGCAGGGCGATTACAGAAGGTAACGAAGCAAGAGAGCACGGAATTTGAGAGGGCCTGTAGGTCGAAGCGGACCTATAGGCCCTTTTGATTACTTGGCCGTCGCGACTACGTCCTTGAGCACGGGCCCGGTGGCGCCACTCGGCGCGGGGATGCCGATGAGCGCAGCGAGGGTGGCGGCGATGCTTTCGGGGCCGATGGCGGTGTCGAGCGTTTGCGTGGGGATGCCGGGGCCGTTGAAGAGTACCGGGACGAAGGTGTCGTAAGGGTAGGGCGAGCCGTGGGTGGCGGTGATCACGGGCGGGCCCGAGAAGATGCGGTAGTTTTCTTTTTGGATCACGAAGACGTCGCCGGAGAGCTCCTTGCGATAGGAGCGCGTGATCATTTCCATGATCGGGTTTGAGGCGTCCAGGGCGCCCTCTTCGACCAGGTGCGCGGGTATGGCGAGCGCAATTCCGTCCACTTTGCGCAGCGCTTCCGCGGCGGCATCCTGCATTTGCACCTGTTCGCCCGCGCGGCGTTCGGTGATGTCCGGCGTGAAATAGAGGCACGGTTCCTTGTAGCCCAGCACGTACTTGTCCTGCGCGCCGAATTTTTCCTTGAGCGCCGCGTCGGCGGTGTTGACGAGGCCGGCGAGATCGACTTTGCCGGAGGGTTTTCCGCCGGGATTTCCGTCGACACCGTGGTCGGCGCTGAGCGAGAGCAGGACCTTGTCCTTGCCGAAACGTGCATTGAGATACGCGAAGAACTGGGCGAGGAGCGCGTCGAGGCGGAGCAGGTTGTCCTCCTGTTCGCGGCTTTCCGGGCCGAACTGGTGGCCGATGATGTCGGTGGCGGAGAGGCCGACCATGATGAGGTCCGTGGCGCCGCGCTGGCCGAGCTGCTCATTTTCGATCGCGGCCTTCACGAAGTCGATCACAAGTTCATCCGAGAAGGGGGTCACGGAGAGCACACCGTAGAGTTTCTTGGCGTCGAGCGCCGCGAAGGAATGAGGGAAGGTGCCGCCGATGACCGGGTTGGCGAGCTCGACCTCGCGCGTGTCGGGATTGACGTATTCACTCTCGGGCCGGACAAGCGTCCAGCCGCCGCCGAGGTAGCGATCGGCGGGTTTGGTTGCGTTCCATGCGTCGACCCAGGCCGGGTACGCGGCGTAGTAATAATCGCTGGTGACGAAGCCGCCGGTGCCGGGGTAGTACCAGAAGGCCTTGCCTTTGTGGCCGCCCATGAGCACGCCGGAGCGGTCCTTGCCGGAGACGCTGAAGACTTTCGACTTTCCTTGTGTCGCGTCGATGAGGGCGTCGCCGAGCGTCGGCGCGAGGAGAAACTTCGGCGAAGCGCCGCCGGTGGGGCTCGAGACGCCGAGCAATTTGTGTTCGTCGTCCGCGACGCAATAGACGCCCTTGCCGGTCGCGCGGTCGAACCATTCATTGCCGACGATGCCGTGTTCGCGCGGGTTGCCGCCGGTGGCCAGTGTGGCGTGGCCGCAGCCGGTGTAGGTGGTGACGTGGCCGTAGTGCGCGTTCACATAGGCGGCGCCGTGGTCATAGAATCGGCGGAAACCATCGGGCCCGAAGCGGTTTTTGTATTGAAGCGGAAGATCACCGCGGAGCTGGTCGACCGAGATGAAAACGACGAGCGCGGGCTTGTCGGCCCACAGCGCGGGCGCAAGAAGCGCGAGTGCGAGAACGAGAGCGAAGCCGCGTTTCATCATGGAGAGACTCCTCGTATACGGTGTGCAGGGCCGTAGTGTATCGGCGAAATGTTTGTGAATTGTTGGACGGACACCGCCGATTCTAACAAAAGTGCCGGGCGGCTTGGGTACATCTGTTAGAATTTGCCGATATGAAGCCTCAAGCTCTAAAGCGACGATGTGCGGTTCTTGTCGCGCTGGCGTTGACAGTTCTGGGTCATTCAGCTTCTTTCGCGCAATTGGTCGGCGATCCTGCGGGCCCGCGGCCGGGGCCGGTCTACGAGTTGTCGTTGCGTCCGCCGGATCGGGCCGTACTCGAGCGACTCAACGGATTGGGATTCAATATTGGTCACGTGACGCCGGAGGCGGCGTCGATCTTTGCGACCGCCAGCGAATATGAGTACCTGATTTCCCAAGGCTATGCCGTGACGCTCGAGAGTGTGCAGCCCTCGCCGCCGGATTTTTCGGGCGTGGCGGCGCGCGGGCTGGGCGTGTATCACAGCTACGCGACCTTGACCTCGGAGTTGCAGGCCTATGCGGCGGCGTATCCGGGGATCACGCGGCGGATTTCGCTCGGCCAGTCCGTGCAGGGCCGGCACCTGTGGGCGCTGCTGATCACGGACAATCCTCTGGTGGATGAGGAGGAGCCCGAGTTCAAGTATGTCTCCACCATGCACGGCGACGAACCGGTCGGGACGGAGATGTGCCTGTACTTCATCAATCACTTGCTGACGAATTACGGCGTGGACGCGGACATCACCGATCTGGTGAATGAGACGGCGATCTGGATCGTGCCGCTGATGAATCCAGACGGGCTGGAACTGGGGTCGCGCTTTAATGCGAACGGATACGATCTCAATCGCTCCTTTCCGGATTATCCCGCCGATTATTCGTTTAACATCTGGAACGGCGCGCCGAATCTCGATGGACTTCAGCCTGAGGTCCTGCATCTCATGACGTGGTCGCTGGCGCATTCTTTTGTTCTGTCGGCGAATTTTCATACGGGCGCGGTCGTGGCGAACTACCCCTACGACGCCGATCCGCCGATTCCGAGCTACACGCCGGCGCCAACGCCGGACCATGCGCTGTTCCGCGATCTGGCGGCGGCGTATGCGTCGAACAACGCGCCGATGTTCGCGAACAATTTGCCGCCCTTCGTTAATGGCACGGTAAACGGCAACGACTGGTACATTGTTCAAGGCGGGATGCAGGACTGGATGTACCGCTACCTCGGCAACGCGGAGATCACCGTCGAACTATCAACGCCGAAAAAACCGGCGCAATCGTTGCTGCCGACCTACTGGAACAACAATCGCGCGTCGATGCTGGCGTATCTCGAGTGGGTGCATCGCGGCGTGCGCGGAGTGGCGACCGATCTCGACACGGGCGATCCGGTGTATCCGGCGATCACGGTGAGCGGCAATTCGCAACCCGTGTTTCCCGACGCGGACATGGGCGATTATTACCGTCTGCTACGGCCCGGCACCTACGACCTGCATTTCGACGCGGTCGGATACGACCCTCTGACGGTGCAGGGCGTGGTGGTGACGACAGGCGCGGCGACGCAGGTGGACGTCCAGATGACGCGGGCGACGAACTTGCAAGGCGCGGGCCCGGCCGCGTGTGTGGTGCTTGCCGCATTGCTTGCAATCTGGGGCGCGGCGATATCGCGTCGAGACAAACCCTCGACGCGATAGCCGCCATCTGCGGTACGCCGAGCGCAGCGCGCATCGGTCGCGCGGGAGCGCGACCCTCCCCTTGAGTTCTCGGAGCGATCTATTGGCCATGCTGCTCATTGCGTTCCGTGCGGCGGAGGCCGGGCTGGTATGATTGCGCAGTGAATCTCGTGGGGGTGCCATGCGA
>VFKU01000636.1 GCA_009885415.1 Rhodothermota bacterium | reverse complement strand
TCACCTCGTCGAGGCCTTTGGCGAGCGCCATCGCTTCAGTGACGCGCGGGCAGCGCACTTCGATGCGCTCCGTGCCCGGCGGCGACATCTCCGGCAGGCGCTTGAGTTCGGCCGGCGAGCCGGAGACGACCAGTTTGCCGTAATGAATGTAGCCGACGTGGGTGCAGCGCTCGGCCTCGTCCATGTAGTGCGTCGTGATGAAAAAGTTCACGTTCTTCCCGGAGAGCTCATACAAGAGGTCCCAGATTTGGCGGCGCGCGACGGGATCGATGCCCGCCGTTGGCTCGTCAAGAAACATCAGGCGTGGCTGATGGATGAGCGCGCAGGCCAGCGCGAGGCGCTGCTTCCAACCGCCGGAGAGTTGCGCCGCGCGGCGCTTGCGGTAGGGCTCGATGCCGGCGATGCCGATGACTTCGCGCATGCGTGCGGCGCGTTCATGCCGAGGCACGCCGTAGACGCGCGCGTAGAAGGAGAGGTTTTCCTCGACGGTGAGGTCGGCGTAGAGGCTGAATTTTTGCGACATGTAGCCGATGGAACGCTTGATCGATTCGGATTGCGTGGCCGCGTCGTAGCCCAGGACGGTAGCGCGGCCTTCGCTGGGCGTGAGCAGGCCGCACAGCATGCGGATGAGCGTGGTTTTGCCGGAGCCGTTCGGGCCGAGGAACCCGTAGATGGCGCCGTCTTCGACGCGCAGATCGACGTGGTCCACCGCGGTGAAATCGCCGAAGCGGCGGGTGAGTCCTTCGGTGACGATGGGCGCGGTCATGGGCGCTAGCGGCGCGGAAAGTCGACGGTGGCGGTCATGCCGGGGCGAAGTTTGCCGTCGCCGGAGGTGGTGCGGACTTTGACGGCGAAGACCTGCTGGACGCGGTCTTCTTGCGTCTGGAGATTGCGCGGAGTGAACTCGCCTTCCGTGGCGATGAAAGTGATCTCGCCTTCGAAGGTCCCGCTCGTCGGCGAGTCGGTCGTGAAGTTCACGCGCTGACCGGCGGCGACATGACCAAGGAAATCGGCGCTGACATAGAAGGTGATCTCGAGATCGTCGGGATCGATCACGCGCGCCGCGGCGCCGGCCTTGACGAGATCGCCAGGCCGGAGATCGAGCGTTTCGACGATGCCGTCCACCGGCGAGGATATGGTCATCTCGCGGAGGACGCCCTCCGCACCGCGCACCTGGGCTTCGGCCTGGTCGCGTGCCGCGCGTGCGGCGGCGATGTCCTCGACACGCGAGCCGTTCTTGAGTTCGTCTAGGCGGGCGGTGGCCGCGTCGAAGGAAGCCTTCGCCATGGCGATTTGTTCGTCGCGCGTGCCTTGCACGAGGAGATCGAGTTCCTTCTCCACCGACTTGAGCGTACTGGTCGCGGCGTCGCGGCGGTGCTTGGCCTGATCCATCGCGGCGAAGGGGCCAACGCTGGCCTTGTACAGGCCTTCCTGACGCTCGAACTCGTCCTGCGCATTGGCGAGGTCGGCGCGCGCGGCGTCGGCGCGGGCGCGCGCAGAGTCAATCTCCTGCGAGCGCGCGCCCGCGAGCGCTTGATCGTATTGTGCCTTGGCGGAGGCAGCGGCGGCTTCGGCCGCGCGGACCTCCTCGGGGCGCGGGCCGGTTTCGAGTTTTTGCAATTGCGCGGTGGCTTGGGCGAGGACGGCCTTCGCCGCATCGAGCTCGGCCTGGGAGGGCCCCGATTCGATACGGAAGAGGACGTCGCCTTTCTTGATGCTTTGGCCCTCGCGCGCGGGGACCTCGCTGATGCGTCCGCCGATGCGCGAGCCGACGGAGATCGGATGGCCCTCGATCTGCCCAGCGACGCGCAGTCCGTTGGAGCCCGGGCTGCAGCCGCAGACCGAGGCGAGGATCGCGCAAGTGATGAACACGCGCGCGCTTAGCCCTATATTGCGCGCGCTTGTTGCACCCCGATGACGCATGGCGAGTTTACTTCTTGGCCAGTTTGTCGAAGAGGCCTTTCTCGCGCGTCCAGGCGCTCGAGTAAATCGCTTCCTTGAGCGTGCGCATCTCGTCGTCGTTAAAAACGCCGCGGCATTCCGTGGCCAGCGCCGTCCACGCGAAGGCGAGGATCTGGCCGCCGACGACGACCTCGACCGTTGCGGTGCGCGCGCGGCCCGGCGTAAAGAGTTGAATCTCGCCGAGGATGTCGGGCGCTTCGATGGTCTTGGAGACGCCGTCTTCGGTCTTCACGCGGACCATGCCTTCGAGGATAAGCACGCCCTGGTCGCTGTGCTTCTCGCCTTGCTCGATCAGGTTCTGCGTGCGCGCGACTTCCTTCGTCTCCGAAATCCAGAGGAGGGCCTGCGCGAAGCGTTGGTGCATCGCGGCGGGTAACTTCTTTACGAGCGGCGTCGCAAGGATGCGCTCTCGAATGGTGGACAAATCCATGATCGGGCTCCCAGTGTGCAGTGGCCCGACATGGTACGCCAAATCCGCCGCGCTACGCGATCTCAGGGTGTCTTAGACCCGGATGCCCAGGCACGCAACGCCTTTGTCGGCGTTTCTGATCCGATCTTGTCGCGAGTATGGCGAAATCCCTCGCGGCGATTGTAGAATGGCGGGAATCGGCGCGAAAGGTGGCGGAATGGACGCGGGTCTTGAGGTCTCAGGGGGTGACGCGCCCGTGGATGCCGCGCGCGCGGCGCGGTTTCGCCGGCCTGCGCGGTGGGTGATTTTTGGATTCCTCGTGGCGTTTACAGCGGGTACGTTTGCGTATCGCGCGTTCTGGCCGGAAGACCCTAGCGCCCAGTATGCGGGGATTCTGGGTGAGACGTTCGCAAACGTGTTCCTCTACTTCGGCCCGCCGCAACGTGAGAACGACGACGGCCGGGGCGGGCGCGTGGTGCATTACAAAGAATATATCGTGGTCGGCGATCACTTTGAGCAGCGGGAGTTTCGTATTTTCATGAATGCCGATGGACGAGTCTACAAATTCGAGCGCGACTAATCCCGCGGAGGCACCGGCCGAAATCGAGGCCGCCGCTCCGCTTGTCGCGATCGCGCTGGTGCCCGAGGCCTTGCCGCCGCCCCTACCGGAACGACCGCGCGCTGTGCCCGTCCAGGGGGAGGAGCGATTTGCAACGCTGGACGTGATCCGGGGCCTGGCGCTGTGCGGCATTCTGCTGGTGAACATGGAAAACTTCGCGATGGTACGCGAAGCGCGGTATGACCCGGCCATCAGCGGGGGCAACACGCGGCTGGATCATCTGATTTGGCTGGGGACGTATTTACTGGCGGACACGAAATTTATCGCAATCTTTACGATGCTGTTCGGCGCGGGGATCGCGGCGGCGAATGCCCGGCGCCGCGCGCGAGAGACCGCGCCGGCGCGATGGTGGGACTATCGCAGCATTCCGTTCTTGTTCATGTTTGCGCTGGTGTATCGGGTGTATTTCCTGAGCGACGACACTCTCTATCTGCATGCCTTCTGGGTCCTGTTGGGGTTATGGGTCTTCGTCGCACCGAGGGCGGAAGCGATTCACGTTCGGCGGCAACTTTTCCTCGCGGGGGTCGGCGCGGCGCATGGGCTGTATCTTTGGCGCGGCGACATTTTGTATTTCTATGCGTTCTGGGGACTGGCGTTGTACTTCGCGCCGCGGCTACCGTGGCCGCTGCTGGCGGTGGCGGGTCTGGGGATCTACGCGCTTTTTGTCCAGCAGTTTTCGCGGCAATTGCTGGACGTGGCGGACGGGTATTCGTGGTGGGAGCGTATTATCTTTCAAGGCTCCTGGTGGGATCAGTATCAATACCGGCTCGGCGCGGAAGATTTTTATGTGCGGATTTTGCCGATCGAGTTCTCGCCGCACCTGATCGGGCTGATGTTGACCGGCATGGCGCTGTACAGGACGGGATTCCTGACGGGGCGCGGTGCGACGTGGTTCTATGCCGGGGTGGCGGCGATTTCGCTGGCGGCCGGCGGATGGCTGGTGGTGGACGGCACGGCATTAACGACGAATTTCGCGGGCCTGTTCGAGGCGAAGGAATTTGTGTGGGGCAGTCTGCTGCTCTCGCTCGGGTACATGAGTGCAGCAATCGCGCTGACGAAAACGGTGGGCTTGCGCTGGGGCGTGGGCGGTTTCGCGGCCGTGGGGCGAATGGCGTTCACAAATTACTTGATGCAGAGCCTGATCTGCACAACGATTTTCTATGGCTATGGATTCGGACTGTTTGAGCGCACGACCCGTACGCAGCAGCTCGAGATCGTGGCAGCGATTCTGGTTTTCCAGATGATTTTCTCGGCAGCGTGGCTGCGTTTTTTTCAGTTCGGCCCGCTGGAGTGGGTGTGGCGCTCGTTTAGTTACTGGCAGTTGCAACCGATCTGGCGCGCCCGCCCCGTCGCGGAGGCGCCTCTCGCGACGGCGTGATCGACCCGGTGGGGCCGCCAAGCTGTGTTATTATGGTGGTAGAAACGCGATCGGCTCGATCGGTTTTTTGGAGGCAGGGGCCATGAAGACTCCAGCGGACACGCAGGCGTTGCTGTGGTTGCGGGCGGTGAAGAAGGAGCTTCGCGACGTGAATCGCGGTCTCGATTTCTGCATCCACGGGCAAGAAAGCGGCCGGCTTAGCCAGGACGAATTTGATCAATTCCGCGAGAAGATTACGAAACTCGCCAAGAAGATCATCGTAAGCACGGAAGGCGAGTGAAAGCGATTTCACCGCAGAGGACGCAGAGGGACCCCAACGCAATTTTCGAATTCTCGTCCCCTGCCTTCTATCGGCTTTTCTTTGCTTAATTCTTTTCTCGAAAAGAATTAAGTTAGTGGTTGCCGCTGGGGTGGGGGCAGCCGATCCATTTCTCCATGCCAACGTGCTCCGACCGGCCGAGGTCTTCCACCCAACCTTCGCGTGAAGTGTAGAAGCCGAAAAGAGTGCGCGTTTTCACGTCGCCGAAGAACGACGCGCCGGGTTTGAGACCGTCTGGAATTTTTTCGTTCTTGTCGCTGATCGCTTCGAGAAGTTTCGTGAGGTCCTCGGCGCTGGCGTCTGCGAGGCTTTTCTTTGTTTCCTTCTTGCAATGGTCCTCAAGCCAGGAGAGGCCGTCGCGGAACCGTTTCTGGATCGATTCCGATTCGACGGTCATGGCAACATCTATATATTCGTGGACGCGGGCGTCGCGCGCGCCGGGTGTGTTAGTCCGCGGGATGATGGTGTCGCAGACGGCGGCGAGCTGCTGCGCTTCGGCCTCGCTGAAGAAGGCCGGTTTCCATACAGAGGCGGCGCTGGTCTGCGCTTTGACGATTCGTCCGTCGCCAGTGGCGCGGAAGACCCACTTCGATCCGGCGAGCGCGGTGGCGGCGCCGGCCGTCAGCTTCAGCAGGTTGCGGCGTGAGAGTTCGTGGTCCATCGTCGGTCTCCTGGATTAGGCGAAGTTGCCGTGTTTGTGTTCGGCGACCATGTATTCGCAGGCGCGGACGGTGAGCGCCATCATGGTCAGCGTCGGGTTCTGGCAGGCGATCGAGGGAAAGGCGCTGCCGTCGAGCACGAAGAGATTTTTCACGTCGTGCGCCTGGTTCCACTTGTTCAGCACGGATTTTTTGGGATCGGTGCCCATGCGCGCGGTGCCGCATTCGTGGATGCCGAAGCCGGGCGGCGCGGGGACGGTCGACGTTGTGACGTTTTCGGCGCCGGCGGCCTTGAGCATCACGGCGGCCTGTTCCACAATGTCCTTGGCCATCGCCTTTTCGTTGTCGCCGTGCGCACAGTCGATGTGTAGCACCGGGATGCCCCAGGCGTCGACTTTTTCCTTGTCGAGCGTCACCTGGTTTTCCCATCGCGGGAGCATCTCGCCGAAGCCGAGCAGGGTGGCGCGCGAGGCGTTTCCCTCGCGCACGGCGTCTTTGAATTCTGCGCCGAAACCTTTCATCGCGTAGGCGTGCTCCCAGACCGTGGCGTTTTCGCCGCCCTGGTAGCCGTAGCCGCGGATGAATTTTTCCTGCTTGTCGCCGTGAAGATTCCGGAAGCGGGGGATGTAGATGCCGTTGGGGCGGTTGGCGACTTCGGGTTTGCGGCCGAGGCCGGGGAACGTGCCGAAGGCGCCGATGGCGTACATGTGATCCATCAGGTAATGGCCCAGGACCCCGCTCGAGTTGCCGAGGCCGGCGGGGTGCTGGCCGTTGGCGGAATTGAAAAGGATGCGGGTCGATTCGAGCGAGGACGCGCAAAGGACAACGATCTTTGCTTTGATCTCGCGGCTTTCCTTGGTGGGCGAGTCGAAATAGAAGACGCCGTCGGCGAGGCCTTTGTCGTTCGTGGTCACGTGGCGGACGACCGCGTTGGTGATGAGCGTCATCTTGCCGGTTTTCTCCGCCGCGGGCAACGTGCTGCCGGGAGCGGTGAAATAGGAATTCGTCGAGCAGCCGCGATGGCAGGGGCCGCAATAGTGGCAGGCGGCGCGGCCGCGGTGGTCCTGCGTGAGGACGGCGCAGCGGCCGATGGTGAAGCCGCGGCCCATGGCGTTGACGGCCTTCTTCATGATTTCTTCGCCGCAGGTGAAGGCCATCGGCGGGAGGAACTGGCCGTCGGGCAGTTGATCGAAGCCTTCTTTCGCGCCGCTCACCCCGATCCAGCGCTCGACGGTGTCGTAGTAGGGCGCGATTTCGTCGTAGGAGATCGGCCAGTCTTCGCCGTGACCGTCGGTGCTGGCGGCCTTGAAGTCGTAATCGCTGAGGCGGTAGCTCTGGCGGCCCCACATGATCGTGCGCCCGCCGACGTGGCGGCCGCGGACCCACCAGAAGGGTTTGCCGGGCGGCGTGGTCCATGGGTTGTCGACTTCGTCGACGAAGAAATGCGCGTTCGTTTCTTCGCAGGCGTAGCAGCGCGCACCGATCGGGCGTCGCACTTCGAGCGCTGGCTCGGCCTGCTTGTTGCGGTATTTCATGTCCCAAGGCCGCGTGTGCTCGGAGTAGTCCTTGTCGGGATCGAGTTTACCGCCGGCCTCGAGCAGGGCGACCTCCATGCCCGCTTCGCACAGTTCCTTGGCCGCCCAGCCGCCGGTCGCGCCGGAGCCGACCACGATCGCGTCATAGATTTTGTCTGCCATGGTGTGGACCCTCGATGAATTCCGGAGATAACCCTAATACAAGCGGCGGCAGCATGTACAGGAGTGCTTAGAGTGGAAGCTGCGGATTCAACCTTGAGGTGCAACGCGGTATCGCTTTACGGCCTCGTGTGAGATCCAGCGGCGCGCAGTGCGCGGCGCCACGTGATGACGCAGGCGTCCGGCAATCTGTTCGGGCGACCAGCGATCGTGCAAACGCTCTTCGACGTAGCGCATGAGGGGTGCATTCCCTCGTTTGGACTTGGGCCGTGACCACCGCCGGCGCTCGGTGGCTTGCCAATTGGCCAAGAAGGGATCGTAGGAATCCTTGGGCTTGCGATTGCGCCGCAACTCGCGACTGATAGTGGCCGCACTGCGCCCCAGCGCGCGGGCCACTTCCCTGCGCGAACGCCCCCGCTCGCTCATGTTGGCAATCACGACTCGCTCCGATCGGCTAAGATGGGTGTAGGTCATTGCGTGTGCTCTCCTGGGTAGGGTTGGATTTCGCAAACCTCATCCTACCGGGAAGCCACGCAATGGCCGCTTCTACTTACTACGATCAACCCGTTGCACTTATCATATGAATTCGCCCCCCTGCACAGATGGAATCGATTGTCGATCACCTCATCCGGCACACCACGTTGACATTCCCGGCCAATTCCGATTCAATAGAGAGCGAGGCGACGCCATGAACACTCCGATGCGCAGACTGCTCGATCCCACCCACGAAGCCACCCCCGCGCGCCGCGAACGGCGTCCGCGTCCCGCCTCGCTCAAGGGGCAGACGGTCGGCCTGCTCGACATCTCCAAATGGGGAGGGTCGTACTTCCTCGACCGCATCGAGGAGAAACTCCGCGAGGACGGTGCCGAGGTAAAACGTTATGCAAAGCCGACATTTACCCGGGTGGCTCCGGTGGACCTCAAGCAACTGATCACCTCGCAGTGCACGCTGGCCATCGAGGCCCTGGCCGACTGAGGGAGCTGCACGTCGTGCAGTGTGCACGACACCGCAGACCTTGAAGAACGGGGGATTCCGGCGGGTTTCATCGCTTCAACCGAGTTTATCGACGCCGCCGAGGCCCAGTCCAAGGCGCTCGGCTTCGACCCGGCGCGGGTCTTTGTCCCCCATCCGATTCAGGACCGGACGGAGGCTGAGATTCGCCAACTCGCCGACGAGGCCTACCCCCGGATCGTCGGGATGATCGCCGGCCAGCCAAACTGATCGTCTGCGGACTTGAATCGCGCTATTTGTATATGCGGTAATCTCTTCAGACGCCCTTTGCCTGATCCGGCAATTTCGCCGGAGGGCGCGACGGCGAAACTCGAACGAACACTCGAAAGGGGAAAGAAGCATGCGGGCACTCATTGCAGCGCTTTTGCTGGCGGTCACCATCGGTCTCGTCGGCTGCACGCCGAAGGAAGAAGCAGCTCCGGCTGCCGACGCCGCTCCTGCCGCCGCGCCGGCGGAAGCAGCCAAGTAATTTCGTCACCGTTCTGTCCTGAAGCTTCAGAACGCAACGCAACGCACCGCCCGGCCACGGCTTCACGTCGTGGCCGGGCGGTTCTTTATTCTGGTACACAACGACCCTGAGGACGATCTCATGCCGCTCTACGACGCTCCCGATCACGTGCGACCCCTTCGCCAACGCGTCCTCGACTTCATCGAGAAAAAAATCTATCCGATCGAGCCCGAGCTCGACGAGTGCACTCGCGATGAGATGATGGTGCGGATCAAGACGCTCGGCGCGGAAGCCAAGCGCGCGGGCCTGTGGGTGCTCGGGCATCCGAAAGAAATCGGCGGGCAGGGTCTCCCCTTTCTTGATTACGTCTACGTCAACGAAATCGTCGGCCGCTCCGAATACGCCATGGTCGCCCTCGGCACGCACTCGCTCCAGGACTCCATCATGCTTAATCTTTATGCCGCGCCCGCCTGGCGCGATAAATACCTGCGTCCGCTCGTCGAGGGCGACGTGTATCCCAGCTTCGCGATGACCGAGCCCGATGTCGCCAGCTCCGACCCGACCCAACTGCGCACCGCTGCCAATCTCGAAGGCGATCACTGGGTCATCAACGGCCGCAAATGGTTCACGACCGGCGCCGACCGCGCCGCCTACACCACCGTCATGTGCCGCAC
>VFKU01000197.1 GCA_009885415.1 Rhodothermota bacterium | reverse complement strand
ATCGGGGCGCATCCGGACGACGCGGAGCTCAAGGCCGGCGGGACGTTGGCGCTGTGGGCGAAGGAAGGGTTTTCGATCCATATTGTGTGCATGACGAACGGCGACGCGGGCCATCAAACGATTGGCCGCGAAGCACTGGCGGCGCGGCGAAAGGCCGAAGCAGCAGCGGCGGCCGGGGTGATCGGCGCACGCTCGACCGTGCTCGACAATCACGATGGGGAATTACAGCCGACACTCGCAGTGCGGCGCGAGGTGATCTCGATCATCCGGAAGGCGAAAGCAGACGTGGTGATCACGCACCGCCCCAATGACTATCACCCGGACCATCGCTACACGGCGCAGGCGGTGCAGGACGCCGCCTATATGGTGACCGTGCCGCACGTGGTCGAGGACGTGCCCGCGCTGCGCAAGAACCCCGTGTTCCTTTATTTCACAGATCATTTCGAACGGCCCGCGCCCTCTCGCGTGGATGTGGCCGTCGCGGTGGACGAGGTGATGGACACGAAGTGGGCGATGCTGGACAAGATGGAGTCGCAGTTCTACGAGTGGATGCCGTGGCACGACGGAGTGCTGGAGTCGGTGCCGGCGGACGCGAAGGCCCGCCGAAAGTGGCTGCGGAAGACCTGGGGGCCGGTGTTCGAGCGCTACTCGCAGCGGGCGGAGAAAGGCCTCAAGCGGGCGTATGGCAAGCGCGGCGCCGCGAAGGTCCGGTATGCGGAGTCCTTCGAAATTTCCGAGTACGGCCGGCAGCCTTCGACGGAAGAACTCGCCGCGATTTTCCCCTTTGCCGGCGCGACGGGCGGCAAGCGCCCGAAGCGGTAGACGATGCGCGTGGGACAGCGAATCGCGGCGGGAATCTTATCGGGGCTCCTGTGTGCCGCGTTTGCCGCGGCGCAGACGACGCCCTCCCCCACCATCATCGAGAGCGAAGGACACGCCTCGGTCGATGTCGCGCCCGACCAGGTGCGCTTCGAATTTTCGAAGTCCTTCGACGGTCCGACGCTGATCGATACGGCGGCGCAGGCGCTAGCATTTGAGAAGGCGGTGACGCAGGCGCTGCGCGATCTGGAGTTGCAACCGTTGAAGCAGGATCCGGTGCGGCTGCTCGTTAATGGCCTTCGCGTGCCGCGGACCACGGCGCGCGTCTCTGTCGCGTTTGCGATGCCGGCCGAGAGTCCCGCGAAGGACGCCGCGCCGACACTGGCGGAATTGGCGGAAAAGGTGCGCAAGGGCGGGGTGTCGCTGCTGGCCGACGCGGCGTTCGCAGGCTTTGGCGTGAACGATCGGGCGGCGCCGGAGCAGGAAGCGGTGTCCCGCGCGTCGGAGAACGCGCTGTATCACGCGGAGGCGGTGGGCGCGCTGCTCGAGGGCCGGGTGATCGGCGTCGAGCGGATTGTCATCGTCGAAGCGGACTGGGACGGGCTCGATGCGCGCGAGGGTGCCCTGCCGATTCCGCCCGCGGTGCAGTGCCGCGCACGGGTGCGGATTTCGTATCAGTATTCTTCGGGCCAGCGCTAGGACCGATTGGTTTCACGTCGCCGCGGTGCGCTTGACCAGGCCCGTGTCGCAGGGCACTTCGAGCCGGACGGAACCGGGCGCGGCCCACCTCAATTCTCCATCGTGGTAACGCAAATGTTCGCGCGCCTCGGCGAGTGCGCCCGGAAATTCCATATCTCCGGCAGCCGAGTCGAGCGCTGGGCCCGTGATCTCGATAATGAATTTGTCGCTTTCGCGGGTCAATCGTAATGTGATTTTTCGCGATGTTCGCGCCGCCAAGGCGCGATCGGCGGCGTGACGCAGGGTATGCACAAGTGCACGAACAATGCGCGCGCGGACGCCGGCGAAGGCGCAGACCGTTTTGGGAATCAATATCTCGAGGCCCGATCCGCCGCGCTCGAGTTCGAAGCGAAACAAGGTGGAGAGCCGCAGCAACATCTCGTTGAAATGAATCGTATCGACGGTGGCGAGGTCGCTGGAAACAAGCGCGGTGAGGACATCGAGCCGGGCCGCGCTATCGCGCGCGGCAGCGGAGATTTCGACCGCCATACGCCGGGCTTCGGCGCCGGATTCCGGATGAGCCGCGATGAGTTCGGCATAAGCGAGGACCGCACCGAGATGATTGTTCACTTCGTGCGCGAAGCTGCGGATCGATCGACCGGCCAGTATCCATACTTCGTTCTGTGATTCAGAGACTGGTTCGCTGGGCGGCGTCTGCATTAAGAATCGCGCGACGGATCGCGTGCTCAGCGGCCGAAGTGATCGACGACGGCCTGGCCGAATTCGCTGCACTTGAGCAGGGTCGCGCCCTCCATCAAGCGGTGGAAGTCGTAGGTGACGGTCTTCGCCCGAAACGAGGCGACGAGGCCGTTCACGATCGTATCTGCGACGTCCTTCCACCCCATGTGCTCGAACATCATCACGCCGGACAAAATCACGCTGCACGGATTCACCTTGTCGAGATTGGCGTACTTGGGCGCCGTGCCGTGCGTGGCCTCGAAGACGGACACGCCCGTCTCGTAGTTGATGTTCGCGCCCGGCGAGATGCCGATCCCGCCCACCTGCGCCGCCAGCGCATCGCTGAAATAGTCGCCGTTGAGGTTCATGGTAGCGACGACGTCGAACTCGCGCGGCCGCGTAATGATCTGCTGCAAGAAAATATCGGCAATCGAGTCTTTCACCAGCAACTTGTCGCCAGGCTCGCCCTTGCAATCGTCCCACGACACCGCGACGTCCGCGAATTCCTGCTTGACCAGCTCGTAGCCCCACTTGAGGAAGGCGCCCTCGGTGAACTTCATGATGTTGCCTTTGTGCACAATCGTGACCGACTTGCGGCCCTTTTCGAGCGCGTAGCGCATGGCCGCGCGGACGAGGCGCTTGGTGCCGTATTCGCTCATGCTCTTGATGCCGATGCCCGAATCAGGGCGAATTTTCCAGCCGTACTCCGCCCCAAGGAACTCGATGAGGCGCAGGGTCTCGGGCTTGCCGGCCTGGATTTCCATGCCGGAATATACGTCTTCAATATTTTCGCGGAAGACAACCATGTCGACGTCCTGCGGGCGCTTCACTGGGCTGGGCACGTTCTCGAAATGCCGCACCGGCCGCACGCAGGCGAAAAGATCGAGGTGTTGGCGCATCGCTACGTTGAGGCTGCGAATTCCGCCGCCCACCGGGGTCGTCAGCGGGCCCTTGATCGCGACTTCGTATTCGCGAATCGCGTCGATGGTCTCCATGGGAAGATATTCACCGCAAACCTTCGAGGCCTTCTCGCCGGCATAGACTTCCATCCAGGCGACGGCTTTCTTGCCGCCATAGCAATGCTTCACGGCAGCATCGAAGACGTGGCGCGACGCGCGCCAGATGTCGGGGCCGGTGCCATCGCCCTCGACGAAAGCAACGATGGGCTGATCGGGCGTCCGAAGAACGCCGTCGGAACCGCAGGAGATTTTCTCGCCCTTGGGTACCTGAATGAACTTATATTTTCCCATCGCTCCTCCTCTTGCTGCTGTCCCCGCCTGAATTGCGCTCGGGCGGGCCCCACCTAAAGGTTTATCAAACGCACCTGCCGGACGTGCGGCGATTGGCGGATCTTTTCCAAAGTCGGCCCGTCGAGCGGGCCGTCGAGATTAATCAGGGTGGACGCGGTGCCGCCGGGCTTGTCGCGCCCAAGGGTGAGATTGGCGATGTTCACTTTCGCCTCGCCAATGATCGTCGTAATCCGCCCGAGCACGAGCGGCTTGTCGTCGTTCATGCAGATGACCATCCAGCCCTCGGGCACGGCGTCCATGCGGACGTTGTCGATGAAACAAATGCGCGGGTCGTTACCGCCGAAGAGCGTGCCGCCAACGGTGACGGTCTCTTTGTCCGTGCGCACCGTGACCTCGATGTGGAAGCCGTAGTCCGACGGCTCGGGGTGGCGAAGCTCGTTGCTGATGATGCCGCGGTCCTTGAGCACGCCGGGCGCGCTGACCATATTGACGGTTTCGAGGGTCGGCGTGAGGAAGCCGCACACGATCGCGGCAGTGACGGGATAGGTATCGGTGAAGCCGGGGTCGCCGTGGTAGGCGATGGTGATTTCTTCGGGACGGCCCTGCGTGTAGAACGCCTGAAACTTCCCGAGCTTCTCGCCGAGGTAAAGCTGCGGGCCGAGCTTGGCGCGGGTCTCCGCGTCCAGGCTCGGCACGTTGACCGCATTCACGATTGCGCCGGTCGTCAGGTAATCGACCATCTGGTGCGCGACGTCCACCGCGACCGTAAGCTGCGCCTCGTCGGTCGAAGCGGCGAGATGCGGCGTGGTGATGATGTTGTCGAGCCCAAGGAAGGGGTTCTTTTCGAGCGGCTCGGTGGTGTACACGTCGAGCGCGGCGCCGGCGATCGTCTTGTCGCGCAGCGCATCAGCCAGGTCCTGCTCGTTAATGATGCCGCCGCGCGCGCAGTTGATGATGCGGCACGATTTCTTCATCCGCTTGAACTGCGCGGCGCCGATCATGTTGTCGGTCTCTTTGGTCTTCGGCGCGTGGACCGTAATAAAGTCCGCGCGTTCGATAAGCTCATCGATGGAAACCAACTCCACCCCAAGCGACTCGGCCTTCAGACTGTTGAGAATCGGATCGAAAGCAATGACCTTCATGCCGAAGGCCTGCGCGCGCTTGGCGATCGCGCCGCCGATGCGGCCGACGCCGACAATGCCGAGCGTCTTGCCGAAAACTTCGGCGCCCATGAACTTACTGCGGTCCCAGCGGCCGGCCATCATCGAAGCGTGGGCCGCGGGAATGTTCCGGCATAGCGCGAACATCAGCGCAAACGTATGTTCGCAGGTCGAGATCGTGTTGCCGCCCGGCGTGTTCATCACCACGATGCCCGCCGCCGTCGCCGCGTTCTTGTCGATGTTGTCGGTGCCCGCGCCCGCCCGGCCGATAACGCGAAGGCGGCCGGGGTTTTTCAGCGCCTCGGGCGTGACCTTGGTCGCGCTTCGGACAACAAGGCCGTCGTACTTGCCGATGATCGCCGCGAGTTCGGCCGGCTTCTGCGGGGGGAGCACGTCCAGTTCAAAGCCCGGGGCCTTGCGAAACACGTCGAGGCCTTCTTCGCTGAGGCCGTCGAGTGCAAGTATCTTGGGCATTGACGCGGTGTGTCCTCTGATCCTGTGCCAAAGGCCGGTCCGTAGCCGGCGCGTTCTGGCGTCCCCGGCCGGCCGCGGCTGGAAGGGGTGTACTACCCATTTCCAAGGAAGAGCTCGCCGAGCGGCCGACGATTTGAAGAGCCGCGACGGTAACAAAGCGACCGCCGGAAAATCAAATTAGCCCTACTAGACGCTTGCGCGACAGCGACTTAGGACGTGCTATTTCTTATAGCTAATCCGGTAAATCGCGTTCGCCCGGTCGTCGGCGACGAGCAGCGCGCCGTCGGGCATGACGAGTACGTCGGTGGGGCGGCCCCAGGCCTTGCCCTCTTGCACCCAGCCCTCGGCAAACACCTCGTAGGAGACCGCCTTGTTGCCGTCGAGCCGGACGAGCATGACGCGATAACCGATCTTCTCTCGAGCGCCTCCCGATCCATGCTCCGCGATGAAAATCTGGTCGCGGTACTCCTTCGGAAACATCTTTCCCGTGTAGAACCGCATGCCGAGCGCCGCGACGTGCGGCCCGAGCACCTGGGCGGGCGCGACGTAGTCTTCGACCTTCTTGCCTTTGCCGAAGTAGGGATCGAGTAGGTCCCCTTGGTGGACGTAGGGGAAACCGAAATGTTGGCCCGGCGCGCTCAGCCGGTTCAGCTCGTCTCCGGGAAGATTCTCACCAAGGCGGTCGTCGCCGTTCTCGGTGAACCACAACTCCCCCGTCTCCGGGTGAAAGTCGAAACCGATCGTGTTGCGGACGCCTTTTGCGATGACTTCGAGGCCGGTGCCGTCGGCATTCATGCGCGTGATGCTGCCGAAAAGTTCGTCCGGGAAATCGCAGGCGTTGCACCACGCCCCCTGCGGCACATACAACTTCCCGTCCGGCCCAAACGCGATGTACTTCCACCCATGCTGCGCCGTCTCGGAGAACTTGACGGGCAACACGACCGGCGTTGGCGGCGACTCCAGATGCGCCTCGATGTCGTCGAAGCGGATGATCCGGCTCACGCTCGAAACGTAAAGCGCCCCGTCGCGGAACGCCACGCCATGCGGCATATCGAACTTCGCCCCGTCGGCAAGCACCACGCCGGGCCCGATAATTTGAAGTACCTTGTCCGCCTTCTGGTCGCCGTCCGAATCGACCACCGCGTGGACGGTGTCAACATCGCGCGTACCGACAAAGAGCGTGCCCTTCGCGCCAAGCGCCATCCCCCGCGCGTTCGGCACATTCTCGGCGTAGATCGAAACCTTGAAACCCTTCGGCACGCGGAGCTTGGACACCTGCTCCGCAAGATCCGCGGCGGCGAGTCCGTGAATCGAAACAACAGCAGCGACGAGCGCAACGGACAAATGCTTGATCAAGCGCATGAAAAAACTCCTGTCAGCCAATGCCTCTACGACGCCGCAGAATGCCAGAGCCCCAACGCGCCAGACAAATCCCGCGCTGACAACCCCGCCGGCCCCGCCCGCCGCCGAAGTCAGTCGGTTGCGCCCGTCGTAGAAGTAGTCCCGAAATGAGCCTTCGAGGCGGGTCGTCTTCGTCATGTTGCCTGTGTCGCTACGGACGGAAGACCGGAAATGGGTGGCTGTCCCCTATTTCCACTATTTCCACGCATCATTGCTTGGATAACCTCTCGAGGCTGCGTTTCGCAATATCGAGAATGCTTGTCGAACGGCGATCTACTCTCTTTGTGCTCGATCGAGGCAACCACGTTACTCAGAGCGGTAATCGCATCCTGCGGCGGGAAACGTGTCACCACGCTAATGGCGATTATTACTCCAAGCATCTCTCGCTTCTTGGTAAAGCCTTCTACTGGACTTGTTAACATCGACTCGGACAATAGCGACACCAGAAAAGAGCGATCGTCCTTCTCGCCCGATCCGGCAAGATCTTTCACTGCCTGGCTCGCAGCATCCATCGCGGCATCTGGCATCGTGCCTAATGCTGCCAAGATTTGCCGACAAAACACTTGTATTCGCGGGTCGTTCGTCATTCCGAATTCGGCTGCTTTCAATGCAACAAATACAAAGTCCCAATCCGGGTTTCCCGTTTGAAGTTCTCGCGCAAGTATGCTCGCTACATAATCGACATCCGCTTGCGATCGAAGCGTCACACGAAGCTGCTTAAGCTGTTCTGTGACTTTCGGTCCGAAGCATGTGTCGCAAGAGATATCTAGTTCTTTTTGAACATACGGACGGTAAAGCGAATAGAGCTTCGGATCGAGTTCCTTCACCACCGAACCAGGTGCCCCCGGACGAAAGGGATCCACAGTTTCGGCTTTCACTTTGACGGCAGCCATCATTAGCGACATAACTAGAAGTAAAAGCATCAAAAACGACCGAAGACTCAAATTGGCGCCATACGAGAATATTTGAACTTTATTTAGTGGCATTTTGTCGATCTCCTGAACTTAGGCGCGAATCATGGTAAGGAAGGCTCGGTAAACTAGGGACAGCGGAGCCGTTGAAAAACCCTATCTTGCCTCCGGATACGTCCATCCTTCTTGGATCCACTCCTCGAAAAGGCCAACGAAATTACACAGATCGATACCCCGCGTGCGCTGAAATTCGGCAGTGGGAGGCTTTTTCAACGGCTCCACAGCCACCTATTTATAATTTCCGATCTTGTGTTTAATGCCACCGTGAAGCCCGTCGCGCGATTCAGGCCGGAGTCGTCCACCCACGGCTCGACCTTGGCGATCATGTCGGTCCCGGAAGAGTGAAGTGCGGTTGACGAAGCGTTCATTGACCACGGCCCACCCGGGTTCTATCGGAAGTCTGTCGGAAGCTCATTCTACGTCAAAGCGCGAAGTGCCGTGAGAAGAATCGCGTCAGTCTTACTAATTGCTTACTAAATAATGACTAATTAGCTGAATTCAATAAAGTACCCTTGTCTCGCACCTGCTCACCGTTCGGAGTTCCGCGTTTACGCGGTGCGGTCACCCCGGGGAACGCCGCCTGAAGGCGGAACTCCAAACGGCGCCCTTGTTCCGCACCTGGCATATTCGGATGGCAACAGGCCGCGCATATATATAGGAGACCCGCGCGGCGGGGTGAAGGTGGAGGGTGTGGACCGGCTAGGCGCTACTTCTTCTCGTACGTGATCCGATAGATCGCGTCGGCTTCATCATCGGAGACGAGGAGAGCGCCATCGGGCATCACGAGGACATCGGCCGGGCGGCCTGAAACCTTGCCGCCCTCAAGCCAACCCTCTGCGAAGGGTTCGTAGGGGACTACGGCGTTGCCCTGCAGGCGCGCGAGCATGACGCGGTAGCCGAGCTTGTCGCGGCGGTTCCACGAGCCATGTTCGGCGATGAAGATTTGGTTGCGGTATTCCTCGGGGAACATCGTGCCGGTGTAAAAACGCATGCCGAGCGCGGCGACGTGCGGCCCGAGGATCTGCGCGGGCGGCGTGTAGTCCTTGATGCCGTGGCCCTTGCCGAAATTCGGGTCGGGGGTGTCGCCCT
>VFKU01000447.1 GCA_009885415.1 Rhodothermota bacterium | reverse complement strand
TTGAATCCTGCGCATCAAACGGTGGGGCGGGCTATCGTCCGCGACGGGGGCGTCGCGGCGACGTCCAAGCGACGAGGCGTCGCTTCTACGTGAGCACGGAATGCATGGATTCGGTTAAGAACTCAGGTTCTCGCCAAAGGCTCTTTCACCTGGGTGGGCAATCCAAAGGCAGGCGGCCCTTTGATGCGAAATGACTGGACATCGGCGACGACCCGTTTTACAACGCGGCCATGCCGAGACCGCCATTACTCGCCGAACCGGACGTTTTGCGACGCATCACCCTCCGCCTCGTCGGCGACGACGAGCGCGAGCCCTTCGACCAACTCTTGGAAGTGCGCCACTACCTCGCCAGTGCCCGCCTCACCGGTCAAACCCTCCGCTACGTCGCCGAACTCGACGGCCAGTGGGTCGCCTTGCTCACGTTCAGCGCCGCCGCCCTGCATCTCAAGGGCCGCGAGCAATGGCTGGGTTGGAGTCCGCGCCAGCGGGCCCGCCGCCTCGGGTTGGTCGTCAACAACAGCCGCTTCCTGGTCCTGCCGGAACGCCAGCGTTATCCCAATCTCGCCTCGCGCGTGCTCGGCCTGGCCCTGCGCCGCCTCAGCGACGACTGGCAGACGCGCTGGGGGCATCCGGTGCTGGTCGTCGAGAGTTTCGTCGATGAGTCGCAGTATCGCGGCACGTGTTACAAGGCCTGCGGGTTCGCGGCCGTCGGGCTGACCGCGGGCTATGGCCGGGCCAGCCGCGATTTCTACCACGCGCACGGCCACCCCAAGCAACTCTACCTCCGCGAACTGCGGCCCGGGGCCCGCGCCCTGTTGCGCCGCGGCCGGCTGCCGCAAGCGCTGGCGGAGCACGAGGAAAAGATCGCGGGCCCGTGCCCCTTCCGGGCAGGGGAACTGGGCTCGCTCCTGGAACGCTTTCGCGGCTTGCGCGACGCGCGCCGGGGCCACGGCCTGCGCCATCGCCAACCCTTCGTGCTGGCCTGCGCCGCCGTCGCTACGCTGATGGGCAGCAGCGGTTACCAGGCCTTCGAGGACACCTGCCAAAAATTCACCCAGCGCCAGCTCAAGGCCCTGGGCTGTCAGCAGGACGCGGACGGGGACTACGCCGCGCCGAGCGACAGCACCTTCTGGCGCGTGCTCACCCGGCTCGACGCCGCGCACTTCGAGTCGGTCGTCGGGGCTTGGCTGCTGGAGCAGGAAGTGTCGGTGCTTCAGTGTCTGGCCGTGGATGGCAAGGTGCTGCGCGGCAGCGGACGGAGCGATGGCAAACCCCTGCAACTCTTCTCCGCGGTCAGCCACCGCCTGCGCCTGACGCTGGCGCAAGTCCCGATCCAGGAGAAGAGCAACGAGATTCCCGCCCTGCCGCCCCTCTTGCGCTCGCTG
>VFKU01000150.1 GCA_009885415.1 Rhodothermota bacterium | reverse complement strand
CGTGATGGACGGTCACTTCGCGCCCAACCTCACGCTCGGCCCGCCGGTTGTCGCGGCGTTGCGCCAACATTGCACCGTCCCGATGGACGTCCACCTGATGATCACCAATCCAGAGGAATTCATCGAGCCCTTCGCGCAGGCCGGCGCCGACTGCATTTCGTTTCACATCGAAGCGACGCGACACCCGCTGCGGCTCGCCGAAAAAATCCGCGATCTCGGGTGCAGGGCGGGCATCGTGCTCAATCCGGGCACCTCGCAGGACGACATCGAGTTCGTCGTGGAGGGGATTGATTTCGTGCTTGTCATGACGGTGAATCCCGGCTTCGGCGGGCAGGCCTTTATCCCGGAGATGATCGAGAAGATCCGCCTCGTCCGTTCGATGATCGGCAACGAGAAGGACCTCGAAGTGGACGGCGGCATTGACCATCGCTCCGCGCCCGACGTCGTCCGCGCCGGGGCCAACGTCCTCGTCGCGGGGTCCTACATCTTCCGTAACGACTCCTACGTCACCGCGATCGATAACCTGCGCGCGGCCAGGCGTTAATTGGAGTTCAGGTAAGAGCGGATAGTTTTCTCCGTCCGCCACACCCACGTGGATTCCTCCACGCCGCCGCCCAGCACGAGTTTCGACCGACCCAGCACGTGGCCATCGAGTTCCGCGCGGACTTCGCCGACTTCCTTGCCCGCCGCCACCGGCGCAGCGAGCTTCTGAGGAACGTCCCACACAATCTTGATTCGGTCCCAGTCCTCACCGCGCGTCGTGGCCCAGATTTCGTCGGCAATGTTCACCGGCACGGACTCGGCCTTGCCGTTTTCTATCACGATCTTTGGTTTCTCGGCCGAGTCCTTTGCGATCACGCACCCCTTGCGCACGGAATCGAGGCCCTCGTTAAGGATCTCTTTCGCCAGCCGGAACCGCTGCTGGTTGTCCGGGTGGCCCATGATGACCGTGATAATCCGCACGTCGCCGCGTTGCGCCGTCGAGGTGACGCAAAATCCCGCGGCCGCGATGTACCCCGTCTTCAGGCCGTCGCACTCGGGCATCTGCTGCATCAGCTTGTTCGTCGAGAGATGTTCTGCTTCCTCCGGCCGGAACCGGAATTTTTTTGTGCCTGCCCACTCCATGATCTGCTTGTGCTTCACGCATTCGCGTGCGAGCGTCGCCATGTCTTTCGCGGTGGTCTCGTCCGGCTGCTCGCCTCGACTCGGCGGCAAGCCGTGCACGCTGCGAAACACCGAATTCGTCATCCCCAGTTGTTGAATTCGGGCATTCGCGGCGTCGAGGTAGACCTCTTCCGATCCCCACAGGCCCTCGGCCACCGCCATCGCCGCGTCGTTCGCCGAGGCCACGGCCACGCCAAACATCAGGTGGCCCAGCGGATAGGTCTCCCCCATTTTGACGTAGACCTGTGTGCCGCCCATCTTCTCGGCGTGCCGCGTCGCAGTCACAGGAGTTTCTAGCGACCAGCGACCCGCCTCGACTCCCTCCGACACGAGCAGCATGAGCGCCAGCTTGATCATGCTCGCCGGCGGACGGACCGTGTCCGCGTTTTGCGAGAACAGTTCGAGGCCGGTTGACGCCTCGATCGAGTACACGCTGAGCGCAGGCAGGACTCGTTTTGGTTTGGGTTTTGGTTTCGTGGCCGACCAAACGGGCATCGCGGCCAATATCAATGCCAGCGCCAAAACTAAACCGCGTCTCATACTACTCCCCCGGTCTTTACTCTTTGTCGCCGGCGGTCCCCACGAACGCCGGTACCCCAATCGAGTTATTTCGCGATGCGCAGCGAGGCCGTGTCCTCGGAGCGCACACCAAAGGCCTCCGCACGGGAGACCTCCTCGTCCACCGTCCGCACGAGCGATCCGGCCGTGCCGG
>VFKU01000305.1 GCA_009885415.1 Rhodothermota bacterium | reverse complement strand
TCCCCGTCCCCATCCCAGTCCATCGGCAACGGCTGCGCCCACAACCCCACCTGCAAATCCACCACCAAGGGCGTCGCATGGTTGTAGGGAAGCTTCGCGAGTTCCTGAGCAGATGCTCCCGCGATTCCTAGGATTGCCGACACGATGGCAGTCGCTGCTCTCAGCTCCAGCATTTCGAACTGTTCTCCCGTAACTCGTTAAGCGAGATATCTGTTCTGATTGTGCCATTCCAGATAAGTACGATTCGGCCGTTCGATCTCAGACTCAGGAATCACCGCCAAGCGCCGACCGTGCAAACTGTAATAATTCTTTCCGTTCTTAAAACGCTCCTTAATCGTTCTGCTTACTTCGACGTTCAATTCCGGCGTCACCGTCAGATACCCCAAGTCAAAGAGAGTGTGAAGATCGGACCTGAGTAGCAAACCGTTACTTGTGACGTTAGGGCCTTCATTGGCGAACGGCAGAATGTGCGCAGCTTCCAAGACCGGCAATGTTTTCTCCGATGTAATGGCACAATTGCGCCCGTAGGCCTCCGTAACCAATATCCGAAATGTACCTTGTCCAAGCCGACCCCGCGTGAGGAATTCGGCACCGTACCTTGACTCTGCCTCCGCAGCTGCCTCGGCGGACTCAGTCCAAACTCGATGTCGTACTTGCTCCCAAATACGGCCTCCAAATTCGGTGAGAGTGTCGTACGTTTTCCCCTGCACGATGTTCTTACTCCAGTCACCCGGTGCCGCGATCCACTCTTCTCGAGGCAGAAAAAACGGTTGCGTAAGAATTGTACAGCCTATAGTCGGATCTCGATCGGGCTCTCGCCTGTGTCGATTCACCATTTTGAGCAAGAGTTCCTGAGTCTCCGCTCCGTTCTTTTGGCCGAACGCTTCCCAAGCAAGAGACAGGGGGATATTGCTGTGTCTTACAAAGAATCCGCCGCCAACGATGAAGTCGTGTGGGCTATGCAATTTGAAAAGAAACGGCGCGCCGGGAGAGATTGCTCTGAATGATTGTCGGCCTCCGGGCCTCCAGAAATTAACTTCATCGGGCTTCAAGTTCGAAAGGCGTTCGAACCATTTGTCGTCAGTTACGCCGATGAAATAACGCATCTTGTCCCACGCCGGAAGTCGAAACCGTAACTCTACCTTGAATGTACCGAGATCTCAGCACTCTTAGATTTACGCCCGCTGCGCGGATTTCTCCCTCTCCCGTCGACCATCGGGCCGTACGCTCGGGCGTGCGGCCCGATGGTCGACGGGAGATTTCTCTTTCTCCGCATCCCGCATCCTCCGCGTGTGCTGCCCGTTAATCCCCTCACCCAAAACAACTTACGCCATTTCCGTCAATAGTCTTTCCCTTGTCCCGCACTTCCCGTTTTTTCTCGCCGCCACGCCTCGCAGGGCAACACGCCGCGCATAATAGGTAGGGGCGGGGCCCCGTGCCCGCCCGCTCGGGGCGACCACAGGGGGTCGCCCT
>VFKU01000147.1 GCA_009885415.1 Rhodothermota bacterium | reverse complement strand
GCGTGATCGGGGTGGTGCTCGGTGTAAGCATTCCCTTTTTCATTACGATTTTTTCGGAGATGAAAACGATCGTCACGCCCTGGGCGCCGATGCTCGCCTTCTCGATCTCCGCGCTCGTGGGGATTCTGTTCGGGCTGTACCCCGCGATTCGCGCCGCGAAGATGGATCCGGTCGAGGCCTTGCGGCACGAGTGAGGGGTGCGCAAGCTAGTCAGGCGCTTGGGTGTGGCGCCGCCCGGATTCGCTGGGCTTGGAAAAGCGGCAGCTATCGCTGCCGCAGTCCAAAGAGTCCCACTCACGTATGATACGATCCTTGCGTTATGGCCACGCTGACCGCTCCCCGTGTTGAAATCCGCGCTGCTTACGCGGGGGACGAATTGCATCGCGTCCATGAGCTGATGGCGAAGTCGCAGCGGCAGGAATTCTCGACTTCCATGCGGTGGTTCGAGTCGAGTGGGGCGACGTATCCGGGCTTCCGGCCGGAGCATACGCGTGTCGCGCTCGTGGACGGCGAGATCGCCGGGGCGCTGCGGGTGACGACCGAAGTGATTCGCCTCGGCGAGGCGCGGCTGAAAATGGGCGGGCTCGGGTGGGTGGCCACCGCGGAGGAGCACCGGCACAAAGGCGTGTGCACGGCGTTGATCCGCGCGACGCTGCAGTACATGCGCACGCACGGTTATCACGTCTCGATGCTTTTCGGCATTCCGAATTTCTATCATCGTTTCGGCTACACGACGACCCTCGCCGAGTATTTTGTCACGCTCGACGCCAAGGAGGCCGCGCGCGCCTCGACGCAGTACGTGTTGACGCGGCCGATGAAGCCCGGCGACCTCCCGGCCTTGCAACGGATTCACACAGCGAACGACGTGGACGTGGCGTGTTCGATTTTGCGTTCGACCGCGCATCTCACGAACAAGTGGCACAAGCTCAAGGACGCCGAGGTCCTGACCAACACGCAGGGCCGCATGCTGGCCTACGTCCTCGGCGCGCCCGACGGCAACGCGTTTGTGGTGACTGAGGCGGGCATCGAGTCGCCGGAGTCCGCGCCGGTGCTGATCGCGCATTGCGCGCGCCGCGCGCAGGACGCACTGTCGTCGGAGCTGCGCTTCGCGGTCCCGCCGGATCACGTGTTGGGGCGGGCGTTGCGGCGATACGAATCCAGGCACGAGACGCGCCTGAGCCGCGAGCGTGGGGGGATGATGACGTTGGTGGATGCGGCGGAGGCGATCGAGAACCTCTTGCCGGAGTGGGAGGCGCGCGTGGCCGAGAGCGCGCTCGCAGACCTGCGCAGCGAGGTGACGCTGATGGTCGATGGCGCGCCCTGCCGCGTGCGCGCGAATCGCGGGGCGCTGGATGTCTCGCCGGGCATCGGCGTGAATAAGTTCAGCGTGAGCGGCCAGGAGTTGCTTCGGTTGCTGACGGGATATACGCATGTCGAAGAAGTACTGTATGCACGACGCCGGTTGATTACGGCCGACGGTCGCGCGCTACTAGGGGCGATATTTCCAAAACGCGACCCCTACGTCCATCTCCTGGACCGGTTCTGATTGGGGCCGGGTAAGGTTTGAACCCTTGCCGGGTGGGCCGTGTTTAATAGAGTGTAAACCCAATAAATTTGGCAATTACGGGCCTTTTTCACAATTCGCAAAAAAGGCTCGACAAACATACGTGAGTGTATTATCATGTTTTCGTTGGGCTGGTGTCGGCAAGTTTGGCCGAAGCCCTAGTACGGATTCGCGGTGAATGTCGCCGAAAGGCGCGGGACCATAGAAAATTAGGAGAAGGACTATGAAGCGAACAGCGATTTTTGCAATGGGTGCCGTCGCCGCGCTGGGTCTCAGTGGGCGGCCGCGTGGGGCGAGCCAACGGCGCCGGGCCACGTGACGTTTACAAAAGACGTGTTGCCGATCCTCCAGGCGAATTGCCAGAACTGTCACCGGCCCTCCGGACAAAACGTGTCCGGTATGGTGGCGCCGATGTCGCTGATGACCTACGAGGAAGTTCGTCCGTGGGCGAAGGCGATTGCGAAAGCGGCGGGCGACAAGAAGATGCCGCCGTGGCACGCTTCCGAGATGCAGCACGGGATTTTCGGCAATGAGCGCACGCTGACGGCCGAGCAGATT
>VFKU01000037.1 GCA_009885415.1 Rhodothermota bacterium | reverse complement strand
TGATCGAACTGCTGGTGGTCATCGCCATCATCGGAATTCTTGCGGCGATTCTTTTGCCGGCGCTGGCGCGGGCGCGCGAGGCCGCGCGGCGCGCGAGCTGCGCGAACAACCTGCGGCAGCTCATGTTGTCGTCGAAGATGTACGCCGACGAGAGCAACGGCCTGTGGCCGCGCATCCAGGGCGACCCGGTCTACGGCCCGGTGGCAAACGCCACGGGTTGCGCGGTGGAATCGATGCAAGAGGATTACAAAACCGTGTTCGCGCCAAATACGCGGGCGCTGTATCCGGAGTATCTGGCGGACATGAAGGTGCTGATCTGTCCCTCGGATCCTGGTGCTTCTGGCGACAATCCGCTGCTAATCGTGAAAGACGACGGGTCGAATACCTGCCAGTACCAAGGTTTCGCAAGCCGCGCGGACGAAAGCTACAACTACTTGGGCTACGTCCTCGACAAGGCCGACGATTCCGATCCGCAAACGACGATACCGTTCGCCGGTCCGACGCAACTTATCGGGTTGACGCTCAGTTTTGTTGCGGTGCCGGTGCTTTTCAACGCCGACCCTACCGACGACATAGTATTGGATAAGGACCTCGATTTGAACGACTTTGGTCTCGGCGGCGTGAATGCCGGCAACGGTACAGGGGACACAATCCACCGGCTGCGGGACGGTATCGAGCGCGCGCTGATCACGGACATCAACAATCCCGGCGCGAGTTCGGTCGCGCAGTCGGATCTGCCGGTGATGTGGGACACGGTGAGTTCGGTGGCGGCGGCGGGCGGCGTGGACTTCAACCACGTGCCCGGCGGATCGAACGTGATGTTTCTCGACGGTCACGTGAAGTTCACGAAATACCCGGGGCCCTTCCCGGTGACGCGCAGCTTCGCGACCTTGTCGAGTCAGTTCTGAGCGGACGCGGGATGCCGTTTGCGATACCACGCAAGCGCGAGCACGGCCATCCAGATCGCCGAGATCATCAGCCCGCCCGATTCGCGGGAAGTCTCGGTGTGAAGCCACTCGGATGAGGGGACGTGAGGCATGTTGTACATCGCCCACCCGAAGTAGACGAGTCCTGCCGGAATCGCGAGGGGCGTGAGCCGGCCGGCCAGCGCGAAGGCGGTGAAGACGCCCGCGATACCGTAGGCTACAACCCAAGTGGCGGGATCGGGATCGTTGTACTGCACCGCGCAGGAAGCGAGAAACACTCCGATCATGGCAACACAAAATCCCTTGAAGATCATGAATTACTTTCGCTCCTGAAGGTAGGCGAGGAGATCGGCGAAGGCCTGGGCGTCCAGGCCGGACTCGAGCTCCCCGGGCATCAGCGACAAACCTCCGCTGAGCATTTCCTTGATGTCGCTGCGCGGGACGCTGGTAAGCACGGCGTTCGCGTCGCGGATGGCGACAGCCGCGTCGGACTCCTCGGCGATCAGGCCCGACACGAGTTCGCCGTTCTTGCGTTCGATGGTGTAGGCGAGATACTTCGTGTCGGCTGCGGCGTTTGGATCGAGGATATCGTGCATCAGGGTCTCGCGGCTCTTGCGGTAGATCTCTGTGAGGTTCGGTCCGAGGTCCCCGCCTTCGCTGCCCATTCGGTGGCACTTCGCGCAGAGATTGGTGAAGAGTTCCTTGCCGTGCGCGGGATTGCCGGCGAGTTTGAGCGCAGGCTTCATTTTCTCCATGGCGTCCTTGCGCGTGACGACGCCTGCATCGGTGAAAAGCGCCTGTGCGCGGCGCACGACCTCGGGGTCTTTGGAATGCAGCAGAGCACGCCGGCGTTCGAGGTGGAAATCCATCTCGCCCAGCGAGATGGTGCTGTCCTCGAGCGCGGAGAGCAGCAGCGCGTGGTTGTGGCGTTTGTAGAGCAGCGTGTCAGCGGCGGCGGACCGGGTCTCGGGGCCGAGGAGGCGCCACATCGAGATAAGGCGCGCCGCGACCTCGTGGGTGCCTTCGCGCTGGAGTTGGTGGATGGCTTCGCGCTGAAGCTCGCGCGGCTGCCGGGTGTCGAGCAAGGCGTAGAGAAGATCGGCGCGCCGCGCGAAGGGCGCGAATTCAAGGATGCGCAGATTTTCCACGCGCGCGGCGGGAGCGAGCGCGTCGTTCTGCACGGCGGCCTCGGCGCGGCGCAGCGCGACTTCCTGTCCGGGGACGCTCTCGAGACTGAGCGCGCGCGCGAGGCGCCAGGACTCGCGCAGAATCG
>VFKU01000774.1 GCA_009885415.1 Rhodothermota bacterium | reverse complement strand
CGATCGCAACCGCACGAGCCCCTTCGCGTTCACGGGCAACAAGTTCGAGTTCCGCGCGGTGGGCTCGGCCTTCTCGATCGCGGGCCCGCTGGTCGTGCTCAACACGGCTATCGCGGAGTCGCTCGACTACGTCGCCACCGAGCTCGAGTCGGCGACGAAGGGCGACCCGAAGAAGCTGAACGCCGCAATCCAGAAGCTGCTCCAGAGCATGCTCAAGGAGCACTGGGCGGTGGTGTTCAACGGCGACAACTACTCCGAGGCCTGGCACAAGGAGGCCGAGAAGCGCGGCCTGCCGAACCACCGCAACACCGTCGCGGCCTTGCCGGCGCTCATTAGCAAGGAGAGCATCGCGCTCTTCACCAAGTACAAGGTGCTCTCCAAGCGCGAGATCGAGAGCCGGCACGACATCTACTTCGAGCAGTTCTGCAAGGCGGTGAACATCGAGGCCAACCTCGTGCTTGAGATGGGGCGCACGCAGATATTCCCGGCGGCGGTCCGCTACCAGAGCGAACTGGCGAGCACATGCGCCAACCTTAAGGCGGTCGGCTACACTTTCGACACCGACACGCTCGATACCGTGACGGAACTGGTCAAGCGCTTGCAGGACGGCCTGAATACGCTTGAGCACAAAATGCATGAGCGGCATAACGTCAAGGGCCTGGTGGCCGAAGCCAAGTTCTTTCACGAGGCGGTCCGCCCGGCCATGCAGGACGTGCGCAAGGCGGCCGACGCCCTCGAGGGCTACGTGGCCGACGATCTGTGGCCCTTGCCGACCTACCAGGAAATGCTGTTTATCAAGTAATCGGGATTCAGGCGACCGACCACGCGCGGGCGGCTCCAGACGGAGCCGCCCGCAATGTTCTTTCGCAGCTTTAAAAAAGACATAGTTCGGGGATTTTCCTGGTACATCCCCTGTTGCCCTCTCAATAGACGCACGACCCGAAAATACCGCAAATTTGATTTTGAATTCGGAATTTGCTTAACATTCCGGAATTCAAAGGTTAACGTGGCCGAACTATTCGGCTAGTAAATTTTGCACACTGGGAGGTGCCCCTAGGGATACCGCAGGTCGTAGTACGGCCGGCGGGGAGCGCTGGACTTGCTCTGCCAAAAGAGTAAACCATGAAGAATCCGAATCCGGAAAAAGTGTTCACGAGCGGCGAGGTCGCCCGCATTTGCGGCGTGTCGGCGGACACCGTGTCGCGTTGGTTCGACGTGGGACACATTGAGGGCTACCGTCTCGGGCCGGGCGGCGATCGCCGGATCCCCGAAGAAAAATTGCGCGCGTTCATGCTTCGGCACGGCATTCCGCTCGATCGCCTGGACGGCGAGATGCGATGTATCCTCGTGGTGGATGACGATCTACAATACCTCGACATCATTCCCAAGGCGCTCGCAAAGTTGGCCGGCTACGAAATCCTGACTGCGTCCTCCGGCTTCGACGCGGGCACCCTCATCGCCGAGCGCAACCCGCGTCTGCTTATTCTCGACATCCATCTGCACGACATGGACGGACGTCATGTCGCGCGGCACGTGAAGGGTCGGCCGGAGACACAGAACTCGCGCCTGCTCGCGATCTCCGGGTTTATCGAAACGCACGAGTTTGACGCACTAAAGAACGACGGCTTCGAAGACTTTCTGCGCAAACCTTTCGGACTCGACGACCTTCTGACCAAGGTCCAGGCGCTCTTGCGCATGCCCGATTCGAAACTTGCACGGCCAGTCGCCACAGGCGCATGAGTCTCGCGCGAGCAGAACATTCGTCGCGAGTGAGTCGAGCTTTCCTGCTGGCCGATGCTTTGCACGGCGGACAGACCCGCAAGGGCTCGGAGATTCCTTACATCACGCACCTGATGGCCGTGGCGGCCATTGTCGGCGAATACGGCGGAGACGAAGATCACATCGTCGCCGCGCTCCTGCACGACACCGTTGAAGACCAGGGCGGCCGCGCCGTGCTGGACGAAATCCGCTCTCAATTCGGCGAGACGGTCGCCGGCTTGGTCGAGGCCTGTACAGACGCATTCGAACGTCCCAAGCCGCCGTGGAAAGAGCGCAAGCTCGCCTTCCTCGCGCGCATCCCCGCCGCGCCGATCGGAGCGCGCCTGGTAATCGCCGCCGACAAAATCCACAACCTTCGCAGTATGTCTGCCGACTACCAACAGGTCGGCGAGCGCTTGTGGGAGCGCTTCACCGCCTCCCGTGAAGATACGCTTTGGTATTACGCGGCCGTCCATGAAGCGCTCAGCCGAGATTGGCAGCATCCCATCCTCTCCATCTACACAGAAGATTTACGGGGACTTCTTCGCTCCACCACGGACTAATCAAGCCGCTCCGTGACCAACCCCAAAATGACCTATCAGAAAGATTCTTTCGATCGTGGACTCTCTGTGTTCTCCGTGACTCTGTGTTGAAGATTTCGCGCAGTCAGCGTGGCGCATTACTCACCCTTCGATGTTGGAACAAAAACAGAGGCGACCGACCCTTGCAGGCCGGCCGCCTCTTCTCACCTGAGCTCTATCTCGATTCTTAGCCGATCGCGATGTCGCCGGACTCGCCGGTCCGGATGCGGATCGCATCATCCACGGGATACACGAAGATTTTTCCGTCGCCAATGCGGCCCGTCGACGCGGCGTCCACGATCGCCTTGATCGTGCGGTCCACCATATCGTCGGGGACGATGACTTCGACCTTCATCTTCGGCAGAAACTCGACGACGTATTCCGCGCCACGGTACAACTCTTTGTGGCCCTTCTGACGTCCGAATCCCTTCACTTCGGTGATGGTCATGCCCTGAATGCCGATGCCGGCCAGGGCCTCTTTGACTTCTTCGAGCTTGAAAGGCTTGACAATCGCCTCAACCTTCTTCATCGCACCAGCCTCCTTCGTGTGTGCCGAGTATAGCCGTACTCGCCCACGGGTTCATGCGCCCGGCCGGCGCGTTAGTTGTTGTAGCCCGCCTCGCCATGCAACGAGAGATCGAGGCCCTGGCTCTCCTCTTCCGCCGTCACACGAAGGCCCACGGTCAAATCGATCGCTTTGAGGATAATGAAGGACAGCACGCCGCTCCACACAACCGTGAAGCCGACGCTCTTGGCCTGAATGATCACCTGGTCGAGCACCGTCTTGTCGCCCGGATCGACCTGGCCGCCCATCGTCGTGAACGCGAAGACGCCGGTCAGGAGTGCGCCAACGATACCGCCGATGCCGTGTACGCCGAAGGCGTCGAGCGAGTCGTCGTAGCCGAACTTCTTCTTCATCGTCGTCGAGGCGAGGAAGCAAACGACTCCGGAAGCGAAACCAATCGCGAGCGCGCCTATCGGCCCGCAGGAACCGGAGGCCGGCGTAATCGCGACCAGGCCCGCCACCGCACCCGTCGCCGCGCCGAGCGCGCTGGGCTTGCCGTGCTTGAGCCACTCGATGCCCATCCAGGTCAGCGCCGCCATCGCGGTCGCGAGCTGGGTCACGAGCATCGCCATGCCGGCCGAGCCGTTCGCCGCGGCCGCGCTGCCCGCGTTGAACCCGAACCAACCGACCCAGAGCATCCCCGCGCCCACGACGGTCAGCACCATGCTGTGCGGGGCCATCATGCGCTCGGGATAACCCACGCGCTTGCCGAGGAGTAAGCACGCCACCAGCGCCGCGATCCCCGCGTTGATATGAACGACCGTACCACCGGCGAAGTCAAGCACACCCCAATCCCAGAAGAGCGCTCCGGGGCCCGACCACGCCATGTGGCAAATCGGTGCGTAGACGAGCAAGGCCCACGCGACCGTGAAGAGCAGCATGGCGGAGAACTTCATGCGTTCCGCATACGCGCCGCAGATCAGCGCCGGCGTGATGATGAAGAAGGTCATCTGGAAAGTCACGAAGACCGTCGTCGGAATCCCATAGCCAGTCCAGATCGACGTGTTGTCGATTCCGCTGAGGAAGGCCTGGCCTGCCCCGCCAATGAAACTGTTCAGGTTCGTCTTGCCGGCTTCCATGCCCGTGACGTCGAAGGCCAGACTCCAGCCAATCGCCACCCACAGCACGCTGCACAGCGCCGTAATCACGAAGCACTGCATCAGCACCGAGAGCACGTTCTTCGTGCGTACCAGGCCGCCATAGAACAGCGAGAGACCCGGAATCGTCATGAACAACACCAGCGCCGTGGAGGTCAGCATCCACGCCGTGTTGCCCGAATCCAGCACCTCCGCCGGAGCGGCCTCCTCGACCGGGGCCGCCATAGCCTCGGCCACCGCGGGCGCCGCCGTCTCTTGGGCCATTGCCAGAACCGGCTGCATCAGCACCATCGTTACGAGTGCCAAAGCCACCCAT
>VFKU01000872.1 GCA_009885415.1 Rhodothermota bacterium | reverse complement strand
GCTCTACGAAGCAACGACGCTGATACTCTTGCGATAGGCCAAAAAGTAGCGCCGGCTTCCAGCCAGCAGGGGCGACGCACGCGGAAATCGAGTTTCGACCGATCGATCCTGTCTCAAGCGGAGTCACGCCTTTGCCGCCGGGACGGCGGCGCTACGAATGCCGGGCCCTTCGATCAACGCTTCTTGGCTTTTCCGGTGTTGATCATCGAGTCTTTGTACTGATCGCCGACGCCGGCGGGGTTCGGCAATTTCTCTTCGAAGACCTCGACGCCGTGCTCGGCGCGAATCTGATCGAGCACGCGCTGTTTCGCGAGGTCGCCCGCCAATTCATTCGCCGCTTCCTCGAAAGTCTTCGGCCGTTCCTCCTCGTGCTTGAGCACTTCGAACACGAGATGCGCGGCGGGCCGCGTGCGCTTGACGCTTTGTTGGGTCTGGGGATCGAGCGTGTATTCGTCGTGTTCCATCAATAGCAGGGGGCCGATGATCTGCCCGGCGGACGCGCCGTGGGCCGTCTCCCAGAAGGACCTGAATCGCGGCGCCGAAGGGTCGTTCGCCAGCGCGCCGCGATACGCAAAGCCCGGGTCCTGCGCGATGTACTCGCGCAGGAGGTCGTCCAATTTTTCGCCCGCATCGATCCGCCGGCGCGCGTCGGCCGCGCGCGCGATCGCGTCGGGCATCGCAAGCGGCAATTGCAGCGCGATGAAGTCGATGTATTCGAACTGCACGAGCTCGTCTTTGCGGCGCTCGTACTCCGCACGCACATCGGCCTCCGTGAGCGTGACGGTCTTGTTCTGGATCGCCTCGTAAATCTTGTACTTCAGGGCCTCGTCGCGCAGCAGCCGCTCGACCTCTTCGTCGGTGGCAAACTCGATCTCCGCCTTTACCGCGGCGAGATCGCCCTGGGTCATTTCGAGCACGGAAGGATCCTGCACCTTGTAGGCCGAGCGAAACTCGGGGTGCTTCTCGAAATACCGCTCGAGGGCCAGTTCGCGCGAGACCTCGATCTTGCCTTCTTTGCTGAGCTGAGCGGCGAGCTTGGCTTTGATCTGGTCGTTGATCCAAAAGTTGAGCGTGTCGAGCAAGTCGGCTTTGTTCTGAATCAGCGGACGTTCTTCGTCGGGCATTTCGCGGATGTACTTCGCGAGATCGCCGCGCGTGATGTTCTTGCCGTCGAACTTGGCGATGACGATGCGGTCTTTGTCCGCGATGAACCCGCAACCGCCGAGGTACACGGCCGCCACAGCGAGCGCCGCGCACACCGCAAACATGCCGGGAGCCATCGCTTGGCGCTTCATCGGCCGGCCTCAGGGCACGTTTCCGCCCGCGCCCGGCTTGCCGTAGCCGAGCGAGCGCAGAAACGCGTCGATGTCGATTCCTGGCGCTTCGCCCTCTTCGGGGTGGAAGCGCAAGGGCGCGCGCAGGTACGCGCGCTGGCACGCGGGGCAGAGGTCGAGTTCAACATGTTTGTATATGGTCTCTTCGATTTCCTTGGACGATTTGTCTTCGAGGCGCTCGATGAGGCGCAGCATTTCCTGACGGTGATCGCGTACAAGCTCCGCAAGCCCGATCTCCATCTTGTCGTAGGCCGCGCGCACGTCGATCTTGACGTGATAGCGCAGGCGTCCGGCCTGCAACTCGCGCCCGCACCCGTCGCAGCGGTACACCACCATCGAAAGCGCTCCCGCCTAATCACGGCCAGTATAGCAAAGGCCGCAAGATCAGGATGGATCAAGTGTGTGAGCGGGCTGCTATACCCAGGGCGAAACCTACGACGAAGCCATCGCGATGGCGCAGG
>VFKU01000825.1 GCA_009885415.1 Rhodothermota bacterium | reverse complement strand
CGCCAAAGGTAACGTCCTCATCTCGGTCTGGACCCTCGACGCCCTCGCCATCATCAACCCCGATCAACAGCGCGTACTCTGGGCCATGACTGGCCTCTGGCGCCGCCAACACGAGTCCTCGCTCCTGCCGAACGGCAACATGCTCGTCTTCGACAACCGCGGCAACCATGGCAACTCGCGGGTGATCGAGTTCGACCCGTTCACACAGCAGATCACCTGGGCCTACGCGCCGGAAAACCCCGCCGACTTCCACAGCGAGTGGTGCGGCGGACTCCAGCGTCTGCCCAACGGCAACACGCTCATCACCGAGACCAACAACGGCCGCGCCTTTGAAGTTACGCCGGGCGGCGATATCGTGTGGGAATTCATCAACCCAAACCAGACGCCATCGCAAGGCACAACCTTGATCTCCTCACTCTGGAAAGTCACCCGCCTGCCCGAAGACTTCGGCGCGGAGTGGCTGGCCAAAACCCATGAGTAATACCAATGCCAACGGCGGCGCAAGTGCTGCGCCCTCGCGTTCGGCCGCGCGCACCCACGCGATCAACGCGCTCCTCGTCCTGGGGGCCGGCGCCATCGCGGCGATGATGGCCGAGCCGCTGCTACGCCTGCGCTACGTCGAATCCAACCCACCCACATCCGCCGTGCTCGAAGTTCAATCCTGGCTCCGGCTCGACCCGGTCGCCGGGTTCTCGTGGCTCCCGAACCTCTCGCCGCGCCAGAACATCCTCCTTCACAATGCCGATGTCATCTACGAACCGCTTTCCACCGACGAGTTCGGTGTCGAGAACCCGCCCGAAGCCATCGCCGCACGGAATGCCGGCGCCCACGTCCAAGTGCTCGGCCTCGGCGACTCCTTTATGGAAATGGCGGCGCACGGATTTCACTCCGCCTTCGCCGAACGCGGCCGCATGTATTACAGCCTCGCGATCCACCGCCACGCGCCGCCGCATTACGCCGCGCTCTATGAGACACACGGGATCGCCATGAAGCCCGAGACCGTCCTGGTCGGACTCTTCGAAAACGACTTCGCCGAAACAGAAGACTTCGAAAACTGGAAGGCTTCCGGCATGGACTGGTTTGCCTACCACTCGGGGACGTGGTGCGGACGCCCCGTGCCGGCGAGCGCCCCGCGGCGCTTGATACGCACCTGGTTCCGCGGCTATGAGGGTCTCGCAAACGTCGTCCGCGTCCGCCTGCGCGGCGAGCGCATGAGTGTCACCGGGCCCACCGATCGCCAGATCCAGTCCGTGAGTGAATATCTAGGCCAAATCGCCCGGCTCGCACGCGAAAATGGAAGTGCATTCTGGCTCGTGCTCATCCCAAGCAAGCCGACCGCCCGCGGCGAGACCACCGCCGAAGCACACGCCTACGACCGAGTCCTGGCCGCGCTCGGACCGGATGCCGCAGGCATCATCGATCTGCGGCCCGTGTTCCAGACGCAACCCGACCCCGCTTCCCTGTATTATCGGGAAGACGGCCATTGGAACCGCGAAGGAATCGCCCTCGCGGCGCAGGTCGTCTTGGATACCCTCCATCTCGCCAAGAGTGCCGGTGAAAACCTGGCCAATCCGGCCGCAGGACCCGATGAATCTCGAATCCATTGAACAACATAGTCTGAATTACCTCTCGCAGGTGTCGAACCCGCTCGTGCGGATCGAGGTGCTCCACGCCCACCTGCGCGACCGCGAAGTCGTGGGCGACATGGACGCCGCGCGATTGAAATCCTTCCTCGAGCCCCACACGCTTTTTCGCGTCATGCAGCCTGCCCTCGCTGCGGGTCCCGGCGAGCTGGACGCCGCCGCGCCCGATCCCGGCGCGGCGTATGTAATCTTGGCCACGCGGGTCCCGACCCAGGCGCAGATTTCCACCATGATGCTCGACCAACTCCTCGCGCTCGGACAAGCGCTGGTCACCGCGCGCGCCGAGGCCCTCGAACTCGAGGACGCAGCGCGGGTCGCTCGCATCGAGGAAACCCTGCACCGACTCTCCGCCTTGCACAAAAAACTCGATGCGGCGCCAGACTCAAAGTCACTGAACTGAAGCCACTCAGGCTCCCCGCGTGGGTTACACCAATAGCGCCTGCGCATGGCCGGCTCCTACGGCTACTTCCCTTCGTCCGGCGCGTTCGTATAACTGCACCGAATCGGGCGGCACATCGAGCATAAACCCCTGCTTGGGCACAGTCTTCACAATTTCCTCGTGACCCGGCGCGCCGTCGCGGATCCGCGCGAGCAACTTCCGTTTCTGGAAATGCATCTGGTTGTCCTCGACCACCACGTTGCCCCAGAGTTCTTCGTAGATCGTCTCGTAGGGCACGCACTCGCCCGGGGTCCGCGCAAGCAGCCGCACCAGTTGATACTGCTTGTCCTGCAACAACACGTCGCGCCCTTCGATCACGATCCGCCCAGGCCGGCGGTCGTCCACGATCAGGAGG
>VFKU01000719.1 GCA_009885415.1 Rhodothermota bacterium | reverse complement strand
CTCGAGAACGTCGGCGACGACGGCGTGGTGACGATCGAAGAAGGCAAGGGCCTGCAGACCGAAGTCGAGGTCGTGGACGGCATGGACTTCGACCGCGGCTACCTCTCGCCCTACTTCGTCACCAGCGCGGAGACGATGAAGTGCGAACTCCAGGACGCCTATGTCCTGTGCTATGAAAAGAAGATTTCGTCCATGCAGGACATGATTCCCCTGCTTCAGGCGGTAGCGCAGGCCGGCAAACAGCTCCTGATCATCGCGGAAGAAGTCGAGGGCGAAGCGCTTGCGACGCTGGTGGTGAACCGCCTGCGCGGCATTCTGCAAATCTGCGCAGTGAAGGCCCCGGCCTTCGGCGATCGCCGCAAGGAAATCCTGCGCGACATCGCCACGCTCACCGGCGGCACCTACGTCTCCGATGACCTCGGCATGAAGCTCGAAAACGTCAAGCTGACGGACCTCGGCCGCGCCAAGAAGATCACGGTCACGAAAGACACGACCACGCTGATCGAAGGCGGCGGCAAGAAGAAAGACGTCGAGGCGCGCTGCGAGCTGATCCGCATGAACATCGAGTCCACCACCTCCGACTACGACCGCGAGAAGCTGCAAGAGCGCCTCGCGAAACTCGCCGGCGGCGTGGCGGTGATTCGCGTCGGCGCAGCCACGGAGATCGAGCTCAAGGAAAAGAAGCAGCGCACGCAGGACGCGCTCGCGGCGACCCGCGCGGCCATCCAGGAGGGCATCGTCCCGGGCGGCGGCACGACCTTCATCCGGGTCCGCGAAAAGATCAAGGAACTCAAGCTCAAGGGCGACCAGAAGACCGGCGCGCACCTGCTCTATGACGCGTTTGCCTCGCCGCTCTACATGATCGCGCAAAACGCGGGCATGGAAGGCGCCGTCGTGGTGGACGCGGTCATGAGCGCCAAGACGGCCATCGGGCTCAACGCGGCGACCGGCGAAATGGTCGACCTCGTGAAGGCCGGCATCGTCGATCCCGCCAAGGTGCTCCGCACCGCTTCGCAGAACGCGGTCAGCGTCGCGGGCGCCTTTATCACCACCGAGTGCCTCATCGCCGACAAGCCGAAGAAAGACGAAAACGGCAAGGGCGGCGGCGGTGGTGGTCACGGCGGCGGCATGCCGGGAATGATGTAAACCAGCGTAACGGACGTTTCACGCGGCGCGGAGGAAAACCTCCGCGCCGCGTTTCTTTTTTCTATGGGACCCTTATTTCCCCGAAGCCACGACGGGCCACTTTGGACTGCGGGAGCAAAGCTCCCGGCGGATCTCGTATAAGAGGACATGACGCTGGTGTGACGCCGCCCAGCTTCGCTGGGCTCGGTAAAGCGGGAGCTATCGCTCCCGCAGTCCAAAGAGTGTCGCTCGTTTTTGGCCGTGTCCGCGCGCGAGTGTTACACTGGGCGGGTCGATTTCCCCGCGCGTTCCGCGCGATCGTTTCGAGGAGGCCGGATGCCCAATGCCCTTGCCAGAGTGGCCCGTTTCGCGTTTGTGATGGCCCTTGCCTCGCTGCTGGTGCGCTGTGGCGAACCGGAGCCGTCACCCCCCGGCGGGGGCCAGCCCACACCCGCAGGATCGCCCGCGGCCGGTGAGTCTGAAACGCCGGTCGACGGCGACGCCCTGGTCGAGAACATCGAAGCCGAGCCGCCCACGCTCAATGTGCTGCTTTCCACGGCAGACGCGCATTCGCAATACATCGGATCGTATCTTTTCGACGTGCTGTTGGAAATGGATCTCGATACACTCAAAATGAAGCCGAGTCTCGCCACGAAGTGGGAAGTTTCGGACGACCATCTTCACTACACGTTCTATCTGCGCAACGACGCGAAGTTCACCGACGGCACGCCGCTCACGGCCAAGGATCTCAAGGCCACGCTCGACCTCGTGATGAATCCGGCGAACGATACGGCCGACCTGCGCAACTACTTGCAGGATATCGACACGCTCGAGTTAATCGACGACTACACGGTCCGATTCAACGTAAAGCGCCCCTACTTCCGCCACTTGCTCGTATTGGGCAGTATCCCCGTCCTCCCCGCCCACATCTACGCCAACGGCGATCTCGGAAAGAACCCGGCCAACCGCGCACCGATCGGCTCCGGGCCCTACATTTTCGAGAAGTGGGACACGGGCAGCCAGATTTTGCTAACGCGAAACGAGAGCTACTGGGGCAAGAAACCCTACCTCACCAAGCGCATCTTCAAGATCATCACGGACAACAATGCCGCCTTCCAGGCGCTCGAACGGCACGATACCGACATCCAGGACATCCCAGCCGAACAATGGGAACGCAAAACGAAGACGGCCAAGTTCGAGAAGGAATTCCAGAAACTCGAACTGGATTCGCAGGTTCCCGGGTACCTCAGCCGCTTCAACTACCTGGGCTGGAACACGCGCAAACCGCAGTTAGCCGACAAGCGCGTCCGGCAGGCGCTCTGCATGCTTTTCGACCGCCAGATGATCATCGATCAAGTGTTCTACAAGCACGGCACCGTCGCCACCACGGATGTCTTCTACAAGTCGCCCGATTCCAACAAGAATCTGAAGCCCTGGCCCTTCGATCCCGAGCGCGCGAAGAAGTTGCTAGATGAGGCCGGCTGGAAGGACAGCGACAGCGACGGTGTACGCGACAAGGACGGCGTGAAGCTCGAGTTCGAGCTGAGCTACGCCTCCAGCGTGCCCGAGTACGATCAGCTCGGCGCGGTGTATCAGGAAGAATTGCGCCGCGCGGGCGTTCGCATGACGCTCAACCCGACCGAGTGGGCGACCTTCGCCCAGCGCGTCCACGACCGAAAATTCGACGCCTGCATGCTCGCATGGATGACGACCCCCTTCTACGACGGCTACCAACTCTGGCACTCCAGCCAGGCGACGGAGGGCTCGAACTACCCCGGCTTCGTCAACGCCGAGGCCGATAAGCTTATGGAAGACGCGCGGCTCGAATTCGACGAGGCCAAGCGCAAAGTCTTGAACGACCGCTTCCAGGAAATCCTGCACGAAGAGCAGCCCTACATTTTCCTCTACCACCGGCCCGGTCTCGTCGCGCTCGATGCGCGCTTCCGCGGGGTGAAGGTCCATACGATGGGCGTCGACCCGCGCGAGTGGTGGGTGCCGGCTGAATTGCAGCGGTACAAATAGCGTGCGCCGCCTTAGCCCGCCGTGACGGCCTATCTCCTACGACGCTTCCTGCTGATCATCCCGACCTTTATCGGGATCAGCCTGGTCACGTTTGTCGTGCTGCAGCTCACGCCCGGCAATCCCGTATTTCAGCGGCTGCAAAAAATGCGCGGCGCGATGGGCACGGAGAACATCTCGCCGGAAATCATCGAGCAGACCAAGAAGTTGTACGGCTTCGACAAACCCATCCACATCCGTTACGCCGTCTGGATGAGCAAGCTCATCCGGCTCGATTTCGGCGATTCCTACCGCGACAACCGGCCCGTGCTCACCAAAATCGCTGAGCGCCTTCCGGTCACGCTCCAGCTCAACGTCCTCGCGCTGCTGCTCATGTACGCCATCTCGATTCCGCTCGGCGTTTTCTCGGCCACGCACCAGCATACCCGCCGCGACGGTTTCATCACCTTCATCCTCTTCATTCTCTACAGCCTGCCCAGCTTCTGGGTCGCCATGCTGCTCATGTATTTCTTCTGCGGGGGCAGCGGGTCCGACAGCCTGCACGACCTCTGTGCCCGCGGATTCGCGGCGGTCGGCCTCGGCGGCGCGGCGTGGGTGCAGTGGCTGCTCGAACACGTCCTGCATTTCCGCTGGTTCCCCATCTACGGCGTCAACACCGACGGCGCGGCGGACTGGCCTTTGCATCGCTGGCTGCTCGACCGCGCGTGGCACTACGTGTTGCCGCTGTTCTGCCTGAGCTACTCGAGCTTCGCCATCATGTCGCGCTACGCCCGCGCCGGCATGATCGAGGTCGTCCGCCAGGACTACATCCGCACCGCGCGCGCCTACGGCTTCCCCGAGCGCACCGTCATCTACCGCTACGCCCTGCGCAACTCCCTCATCCCCATCATTACGATTCTCGGCGCGCTCCTCCCCGGCCTCATCGGCGGCAGCGTCATCATCGAGAGCATTTTTTCCATTCCCGGCATGGGCCTGCTCTTCTACGAGTCCATCATGGGTCGCGACTACTCCGTCGTCATGGGCCTCTTCGCTTTCACGGCGCTCCTCACCATGTGCGGCATGATCCTCTCCGACATCCTGTACGCCTTCGTCGATCCACGGATCACCTTCAAATGAGCGAAGCCGCCGCTGATCCCGCACAGGCCGCCCCGGTGCGCGGGTATTGGTCCATTGTCTGGCGCCAATTCCGCCGCCACAAACTCCCCGTCGCCAGCCTCGTCCTGCTCATCGTGCTCGGTCTCGTGGCGATCTTCGCGCCATTTCTTGCCGGCGATCGTCCGATCTATCTGCGCATGAACGAGAAAACGTACTGGCTGCCGAACGTTTTCGACTACAAGGACCTGGTCGCCGTCGAGTTCGACCGCTGGACGCCCGGCCCGGACGACCGCGTCATTCGCCCGCTGATCGGCTTCTCGCCGCGACGCACAGGGCTCATGGACAAGCTGCTTCCGCCGGGCCCGCAACATCTCCTCGGCACCGACGACACCGGCCGCGATGTCCTCTCCCGGCTCATCTGGGGCACGCGCATCTCGATGACGGTCGGCTTCATCGCCGTCGGCATCTCGATCGCCATCGGCGTCCTGCTCGGCGCGGCGGCCGGCTATTACCGCGGCTGGGTCGATGTCGTCATCCTGCGTGTTATCGAGACGATGCTCTGCTTTCCCGGCCTCATCCTGATCCTCGCCCTGATTGCCTTCCTCGGCCGCGACATCAAAATTCTCATGGCCGTCATCGGCGTGATCGGCGCACCGGAGGTCGCGCGGCTCGTCCGCGGCGAGTTCCTGCGCCTGCGCGAGAGCGACTTCGCGATCGCCGCGCACGCCACGGGCCTGGGCGACCTGCGCATCATGCTGCGCCACATCCTGCCCAACGCGCTCGCACCCGTGCTCGTCGAGGCCACCTTCGGCGTTGCCGGCGCGATCATCGCCGAGTCCGCGCTGAGCTTCCTCGGACTCGGCGTGCCACCGCCCACCGCGAGCTGGGGCGAGATTCTCTCGCAGTCCAAGCGTTACGTAGACTTCGCCTGGTGGCTCGTCGTCTTCCCTGGCGCGTCCATCTTCGTCACCGTCACCGCGTTCAACCTTGTCGGCGAGGGCCTACGCGACGCGATGGATCCGCGCCTCCGCGAATAGCGGGGATTGACTGCAAATTCTACCGGCGATACCGGACTACAAGTGATCCCGGCACATTGCGTTCGTGGATCGATTCCCACCGTGCATCGCGACGCATGTGCATCGAGTGCTGCCACCGGTTGCGTTCGTAACGGTAGTAACGGCCGTCCGAGTAGTACTGATTGTCGTAACCGACCACAACGTACGCCCGTAAGGACTCGTCGTAAATCATCTCGTTGTCGTCGAAACGATAGTGTTGGCCGTGGATCGGTCGCGCGTCAATCGTCGCAGCGGGCCGCGGCGCTTGTTGTACGATTACCGAACTCGGTTGCTCACGTACGATAACAACTTGCGGTGGGGCGGGATTCTCCATTCTCACGGTACGAACCGGTTCGACCCGGTGGGTGGACACACACCCCGGGATAACAACTGCGGCGCCTAGCAAAACAGAAATCGCTGCACGTTTCATAACACACTTCCTTTCGCGTTTTATTCATACGATCAACATACGTATAGTAGAACGCGTCAGATGAAATCGCAGGCAAAGTTGCCGTAAAAAAACAGTAACGGCGCCCGCCGATCGGATCCAGCGGGCGCCGTGAAAAAAATTCGGTATCAGTATTTGCCCCAGCGGGCTTCCTTGATCACTAAGGGCGCCGGCTCGTCCGCCAGCGAATGTCCCCGGCCCTTGCCGCGGCCCTTGCCGCGGTCGTCATCGCGCCCCCCCCGGCCGCGATCGCCGCGGTCGTCGTCGCCGCCGCGGTCCTTGTCCTTGCCCTTGTACTTCGTGCGCACGCCTGTGGGCACGCGGCGTTCATCCGCCCGCTCCCAGCGGACTTGGTCGCCGCCGAGGCTCGCGCTCATCTGCCAGCCGTCGCCGCTAAAGCGAAAGAAGAAGCCGTCGTTGAAGTAGTAGTCGCGATGGCCAACCACCGTGTAGCACGCGATCGCGCGGTCATACACGAGATCGTAGCCGCCGGCGTGCTTGTGGCGATAGCCGTGCGCAGGCGCATGCGGCGGCGGGCCGTGGCGATGATGGTCGTCGACCACGACTACCCGCGGCGGCGGAGGCGGTCCGCCGGGGCTCTCGAGCGTGACGCGGTACCCGCCGTTGGTCTCACAGCCGGTGAACACCAGGATGGCCACGAAGGCCGCTAGGAACAGACCCAAGATTCGCATGCGTTCTCCCTCGAAGTCGCTGACCCATCTTAACTCAAGTCTACACGCTTCGCAGGCGAATTACTATTAACTGTTGACAGATTTTATCGTTATTGTCATTTAGTAAGCCGGTAGATCGACGATTCCGCCTCCGAGGCCACAAAAACTGACCCGTCCGGGCCCGCGGCGACACCGTTGATGCTTACCATGGGCGGGAATCCCGGGATGCCGGGGATCGCCAGAGAGAGGCCCGAAGCCAGGACGGTCTTCTCGCCTGACTTCGGATCGATGGACACGACCCGGCCCAAGGCGCTCTCGATGACCAGGATGCGGCCGTCTTTGGCCACGGAGACGCCTTCGGGCTGTTGCAGGCCGCTGACGACGGTGGTGGCAACGCCGGACTTGAGGTCCACCCGCACGACCTCGCCTTTGGCGAAGAGCGTGACGTAGGCGGCGTCCGCGCCGGCGCGGGCGAGGGCGGTGCCCCCGGCGAGACCCTTGGCGATAACAACGGGCGCTTTCCCCTCCTCGGGGCTCAGCCGGGAAATCGTGCCGGGGCCCATCTGGAGCACGAGCAGCGAAGCGTCGTCCGCCTCGAGCACGTCGTAGGCCAGCGGCAGCCCGTGGTAGGTGTGGAGCAGCGCGCCGGTCTTCCGGTCGAAGGTTTGCACGGCGGAATTGAACCAGCTCGCGGTGTGGACGAATTCTTCCGAGACGTCAATCCCGAAAGCGTACTCCAACTCCGGCGCGCGCGAAATCGTCTTCACCTCGCGCGTCTTAAGATCGACCGAACGCAGCGCGAAGCTGTCGGCGATGAAGAGCGTGTCGCCGGAAATCGCGAGGTCCGTCGGCGCGACGAGGGGTGCTTCGCGGATCGTGCGCGACTTCCCCGTCTTGTAATCCACTTCAAAGACAGCCGCGTCGGCCATCCCCGTGACGTACATCTTACCTTGCGCGTCGAAGCACAGATTGTCCAGCCCGGGAATCAGCGTTGCTGCTACGGTTTTTTGCCCCGTCACGATGTCCACGCGGACCACGTCGCCCTTGGGCGAATCGAGCACGTACAACTGGCCGTCCGGCCCGAAATTCACGGCGGCGGGCCGCTCAAAACCATCGACCACAACGGTGATCGTCGCCGTTTCGACGTCCACTTTCACGACCTGTTTCTTGAACCACAGCGGGCCGTAGAGCAGGCCGTCCTTGCCGAACTCGAAGCCGTTCAGCCCGCCCATGCCCTTCATGATTTCGCGCGGCGGCTTCTTCCCGGCGGGGTCGAATTCGTGGAGCGCGTCACCGAGGAAGACCTGCGTGCCAAAGAGGCGGCCGTCCTTCGTAAAGGCCAGCGCGTTCATCCCCGGCAAGCCCGTGGCGAGTTCCTGCACCGGCCCGTCGCCGAGGCGCGCGTGGAGCTTGCCGATCAGAATCGAGGTCCACACCAGCCGGCCGTCCGGCGCGAAGGCGAGATCGTCCGCCATGCCCAGCGGCGGCCCCTGCCACACGCTCGTTGCGCCCGAAGCCGGGTCCACCTTGTAAATGCTTTGCCCGAGCACGCTACCGACATACAACTGCCCGTCCGGCCCCGCGACGATCCCGTGGATGCCCTGCATCTTGTCGCCGTGGAGAAACACTTCGGGCGCGGCATCTTCGGCGTGCGCTGACGCCAAGAGAAAAAATGATGCGACTGACAGAAGAATGAATCGGTTCAACATGGTCGGACCTCCGAAGGAAGGACCGATTATAGCGGAAGGCGGATCGGGCGACGGACAAAAGAAAACACGGCTAAGCGGAGCTTAGCCGTGGCACCCTTATTATGGGGGTCGTTTACTTCGCCTTCGCGAGGTTCTCGGCGACCACCGTCCAGTTGATGACGTTCCAGATGGCCTTCAAGTAGTCCGGGCGGCGGTTCTGGTATTTGAGGTAGTAGGCGTGTTCCCACACGTCGACGCCGAGCAGCGGGGTCTGGCCGGCCATGAGCGGCGAGTCCTGATTGGCCGTGCTGTTCACCGCGAGCTTGCCCTTGTCGAGCACGAGCCAGGCCCAACCGCTGCCGAAGCGATTCGCGCCGGCCGTCTCCATCTGCGTCTTGAGCGCGTCGAGCCCGCCGAAGCCGCCGGTGATGGCGTCCGCCAGCGCGCCCGCGGGAGCCGCCGCGCCGCCGGGGGTCAGCGTCCGCCAGAAGAGCGTGTGGTTGGCGTGGCCGCCGCCGTGGTTGATGACGGCTTGCTTCTTGTCCACCGGGACGACGCTGAGGTCTTTGAGCAGGTTTTCGACGGACTTGTCGCCGATGTTGACGCCTTCGAGCGCGCCGTTGAGCTTGTCAACATACGTCTGGTGGTGCTTGCCGTGATGGATTTCCATCGTCTTGGCGTCGATGTGGGGTTCGAGGGCCTCGAACTTAAATCCGAGGGCGGGCAGCGTGTAGGCCATTGCGTGTCTCCTTCGTTGTGGGTGGCGGAGGGTCCGTCCGCGGTTGTCGAGCTAACACCCGGCCCCTTCCAAAAATTTCGGCCAGGCGCCGCGAACTTAACCTTGAATCAGCGATTATACGGCCCGATGGGGGCACGATCCAGCGCGACGACCGGGGACGATTACGCGAACGACGGTAATAATGATTACGATGACGGGCCGAAATTCCTGATCGATCCAAGGAGATGGACGTGCTCGAATATGTAGTTGCATGTAAGGCGGAGGAATTGCCGCCGGGGAAGTCGATCGTTGCCGTGCATGAGAAGTCGCCCATTGCGGTGTTCAACGTGGACGGCGCGTTTTTCGCCGTCAGCAATCTGTGCCCGCACGCGGCCGGGCCGCTGGAGTATGGCTTCATCGAGCAGGGGCGCATCGTCTGCCCCTGGCACGGCTGGTCGTTTCCGCTGAGCCCCGAGGACCCGCCCAACGATGGCCTGCCGCGCTACCGCGTCGCGATCGAGGAGGGCGAAGTGCGGGTGTTGCTCCCGGCGATCGAGCCGGGAAAAGGGTGGAGATAGAACCTAGATATCAAGAATGTCACGTATCTTTTTGATCCGACACGGACAAAATTCGATCGCGCGGAGGGATGATTCTCTCGTGTTTCTCTAACCACTTGTTCGACCACTTATGCGCCTCAGCGATTTGAGCGGGAGTCATCTTATCTCGGAGCTCATCTAGTTTTTCTGCGGCGATTTTATCGCCGGACGCGGCGGCGAGAGTGAACCACGCGAATGCTCTAGAGTTGTTGACTTCCACGCCATGGCCTTGCGCGTACATCGCGCCAAGATTGCATTGGGCGTTTGTCTCACCCTGCTCAGCGGCTTTCGTGTACCAGTCCATCGCCTTGGCGTAGTCCCGCGGTACGCATTGACCCATCTCGTACTTGACGCCAAGGCCGTTTTGGGCATACGCGTTGCCCTGCTCGGCGGCTTTTGTGTACCACTGGAGCGCCTTGGCGTCGTCGTGCGGCACGCCCAGACCTTGGGAGTACATAAAGCCGAGACCGTTTTGGGCAGCCGGGTTACCTTGTTCGGCGGCTTTTGTGAACCACTGCACTGCCTGAGCGTAGCCTTGGGATACCCCTTGCCCACTCTGGTACATGAAGCCGAGATAGGATTGAGCGTACGCGATGTCCTGTTCGGCGGCTTTGGTAAACCACTCCATTGCCTTAGCGTAGTCTTGTGACACACCTTGGCCTTGGTAGTACATGAAACCCAGATTTGATTGGGCAACCGCGTTGCCCTGCGCGGCGGCCTCGGTGTACCAATATACCGCCTTGACGTAGTCCTGCGGCACAAGACTCCCCGAAAAGTACATTGCGCCGAGTCTTGCCTGTGCCTCAGGATCACCACGTTCTGCAGTCCGCAGCGTCTGCGGAAAGTCGGGCAGCCTACAAGCTTGAGCATCGAGAACGGCCTGATGCAATCGGGAGAAAAAGGAACGCGGCGCGAATAGAAGGTTCGTCGCTATACGCAAAACCACGCGGAATCCGGTCACACTGAGTCTCCGCGATTCCTCTGTTCTCTAAACACAGTAAACTCCGCCACGTACGCGGAAATTATAGTAGGAAGTCAGCCAAGACTCGGTCGCGTTTTCTAACGATTCAGACTACGGCCAAGGAGCGCTTGAGCTGGTCGGCGATCGGCTTGATCGACGCGAACTTGTCGGCCGGCAGCGGGGTCATCGGCAGGCGCAGGACGTTCTTGATCAGGCCCATGTGCGCGAGCACGGCCTTGACCGGGAGCGGATTGGTCTG
>VFKU01000316.1 GCA_009885415.1 Rhodothermota bacterium | reverse complement strand
GCCCGCGCGGCGCCGCACCGAGAGCCAGATCAAGCTCAAGACGGCCGTCCATGGCGCGGCCACAGTCGTCGCGCGCGAAGACCTCGACCTGATCATCTTCGAGCGCGCGAAGGAACTCATGACCAAGGTCCGCCAGCACCTGCACTCGCGCGGCTTTGCCAAGCATCTCGTGCGCGGCGTCGTGCTCACCGGCGGCGCGTCCTCGATCAAGAATTTCGTCAGCCTCGCCGAGACCGTCTTCGAAGCGCCCTGCCGCGTCGGCCTGCCGACCGGCCTCGACATCGTGCCGCCCGAAGCACGCGGCCCCGAGTTTTCCGGCGCCGCCGGCCTCGTCCGCCACGGCTTCGAATACCGCGCCGCCATGCGCGGCGGACGCATCCGCCTCGGCGCCCCAGTCGTCCAGCGCGCCAAACAAATCGGCGAAGCGCTCCGGCGATATTTTCGGTAGATGGGTGTGGCGCTACGGCTGGATGTCACAGCTCGATGTCATAGCTTGTCACAGCTCTGTAAGCACGTAATGACGGGTCGGATCGGTGGAGCCTGTTCCCGTCTCCCGGATTAGGCCTTTCTCCAGCAGCCCTTTAATATCCCGCTGAAGCGTCCGTCGATTGACCTCCGGAAAACTCTGTTCCAAGTCTTTGAGTGTCAGCTTGCCGTGCGCGAACAGGTGATCAAGTGCGCTTGCTTGACGAGAGTTGAGTTGCTGTTCCTGTGCAATGATGTCGGCGCGTATGGCGCCTTCTCCTCGCGCTTTTACTTCAGCCAGTTGAGTGGTCAGACCGCCGATGAAAAACTCCAGCCAATCGGTGAGGTCCATTTCACGTTCTCGAACGCTCTGTATCGCGCGATAGAACGCGCCACGATCCCGGTCGTAGTATTCGCTGAGCGTGAACAAGCGCTTGAAGTCGTAACCGGCCCGATAGAGACAGAGGGTCGAAAGCAGACGTGAGGTCCTTCCATTGCCATCGAGAAATGGGTGAATGTGCACGAGCTGGAATTGCGCAATACCTGATACCAACACCGGGTGGACGGCTGTTTCAGTGCGCAGCCAACCGACCAGTTGCCGCATCATTGGCGACACATCAGTTGGCGGTGGCGGCGTGTAGATCACTTCGCCGGTCCGGCTGTTTGCCACATAATTCTGAATCGTGCGGTAGGCCCCAGGTCCGCCTCGCCCTCCGCGCACGCCCTCGACCAGCCGCTTGTGTATCTCGCGAATGAGCCCCTCAGTGATCGCTTCGCCGCTCTCCAGGTATTCCGAAACGAGATTGAAAGCATTTCTATAATTTAGCAGTTCGCGCACATCATCGGCCTGCGCCTGTTCTACTTTCTCGCCCGCCCAGAGGAGCTCCGCCTCCTCGATGGTGAGCTGCGTGCCTTCGATATGCGTGGTATGGTGCGCCTCAAGCAGCAGCGCGCGCTGGCTCATGCGTCGAAGCCACTCGTCTGAGAGCGTCGCGGCTTCGAGAAACCCGCGCGCCCGCTCAATTGCGGTCAGGCCCGCGGTAATGGCGTTGCTGATGGTGAATTGAGGAGAAAACGGATTCATTTCACCGATTGATCCGGGGCCAGCGTAAAGGACTCGACCATCATCAGTGCTTGCGCTGCCGAAAATTGTCGAAGACTTTCCGGGCGGATACGGTAGGCATCTCGCCTCGTTCATAGGCATCAAGGCGATCTTCGGCTTCCGCGGCCCAGTCCCGGTCGATTTCCCGGCGGGCAGGCGTGTCGAGACAGGCGAGGACGTGTTCAATCAGTTCGGCGCGCTCAGCGGGCGGGAGCGCGAGCGCATCCTGGAGCACCTGGTCGCTGCGATCCCTCATTGCTGGAACTCCTCGGTAGCCGGGGCGATGATTATAGAACATGTCTCGGCGCTAAGTTTCTCCTGGCAACACCGGCCTCTCTGAAATGCTGCCTGAAGCCCACCCTACATGTTCCCGCACGGGTGGCTCGCCCGGAAATCGAAAGCTGTCCGATTACGGCAGACAATCCCTTTTTCATGTCAACAATTTACCATTGTCCCGCGCCTGTGTTTTCCGGCGATTCCGCATCGCTGCACATTTCTGTACCCCTTCGTTCCCCGAGACGCTTCTGCGCCTTCACCCTTGATTGGCAACGGCATATTCCGGAGGGCAACACGCTCGCCCAAGGTATAGGGACCATCGGCTCGGCGGCCCGGAGG
>VFKU01000290.1 GCA_009885415.1 Rhodothermota bacterium | reverse complement strand
CCACCGCCGCCCTCGCCGAGGATCCCGGATCGATCGACACGGACCGCCCCGACCAGACCGAGTCCAGCGCGCTCGTCCCAGCGCGCCACGCCCAGCTCGAGTTCGGCCTCGCCTACACCGAGGATGCCCCGGACGACGAACTCCTCGAGTCCCCCGCGCTGCTCGTGCGTTACGGCGTAGTGGACCGGCTCGAGTTCCGCTTCGGGCTGCCCACCCTCAGTACCCAATTTGCCGGCGGCGCGGACACCGGCCTCTCCGATCCCGAACTCGGCGTGAAGATCGCCCTGTGGCAGGAAAAGGGCTGGCGGCCCGAGGCGGCGCTCCTCATCGGCACGACGATCCCTATCGGCTCCGATGACTTCTCCAGCCATCGCTTCGATCCCGCCTTCCGATTCTCCTTCGGCCACACGCTCCCCCGCGGCTTTTCCCTGGGTTACAACCTCGGCGCCGCCTGGGAGACGGGCTCTGATGCCAACGGCTCCGGCCGCGACACGCTCGCCCGCCTCGAATACACCACCGCCCTGGGCTACGACTTTACGGACCGTTGGGGTGGCTTCATCGAAGTCTTCGGCAACGCCCCGCTCAGCGATTCCAGCCGCGCCGCCCACAGCCTCGACGGCGGCGTCACCTACCTTCTCCGCGAGAACCTCCAACTCGACCTTGCCGCCGGCGTCGGCTTGAACGCTGAAGCCCCCGACTGGTTCATCACCGCCGGCCTCTCCGTGCGCTTTCCCTAAGTAGCCCAGGGCCCTCAGTCCAGCGAAAATATGAGCTTGCAAGCCATTCCCGCCGAATGCTAATCTAATTCCCCTGTCCCGCTCCGCGGGGCACATCCCTCTACAAGGAAGGTTGACACCGTTTCATGGCTGAACAGGCAGAATCTAACATTCTCGACATGGCATTTGACCTTGGTCGGGACGACGAGTTCACCGACGCTGAGCTCGCGACACTGTACCAAGCGTCCATGGAAGACTTTCGCGAAGGCGAAGTCGTCAAGGGCCGCGTGGTCTCCATCACCTCCGACCGCGTTCTGGTGGACATCGGATACAAGAGCGAAGGCTCGATCGACGTCCACGAATTTACCTCGGCCGACAACCTTAAAGTTGGCGACGAGATCAATGTGTACATCGAAGCGCCCGAGGACGAGAACGGCATGCCCGTCCTCTCCAAGCAGAAGGCGGACCGCATCCGCAACTGGGCGAACATCCAGGAATTGTACGAGAAGGACGGCACGATCATCGGCAAGATTGTTCGTCGCGTCAAGGGCGGACTGAAAGTCGACATCGGCATCGACGCCTTCATGCCCGCCAGCCAGCTCACCTGGCGGCCGACCGGCGATCTCGATCGCTACATCGGCCAGTCCATGGAAATGAAAATCATCAAGCTCACCAAGCGCCGCCGCAACGTCGTCGTCAGCCGGCGCAAGCTCCTTGAGGAGCAGCGCAAGGGCGAGAAAGAAACGCTTCTCAAGACGATCGAAGTCGGCAAGATCATCAAGGGCGAAGTGAAGAACATTACCGACTTCGGCGCCTTTATGGATCTTGGCGGATTGGATGGCCTGCTTTATATAACAGATATTTCATGGGGACGTATATCTCATCCTACTGAAGTATTGAAACTTGATCAGAAGATCAATGTGGTGGT
>VFKU01000017.1 GCA_009885415.1 Rhodothermota bacterium | reverse complement strand
TCCCATCTCCCCCACCCCCAGGCCCATTGCGCAACCGCTCGACGGTTGTTATCATCCAACCCGATCACAACCCGGGGCAGTATCGCGTGATTGACCGCATCGCCATACTCGGCGGCAGCAGCGTCTATGTGCCCGAGTTCATCTTCTCCCTCATCACGCACAACATCAACGTCCGGGAAATCGTCCTCTTCGGACGTCCGGGACCCAAACTCCCCATCGTCGCGGAATTCTGCCGCCGCCTCATCAAACGCAGCGGCTATCCCACCCTCATCCGCGAATCGACCAAGCTCGAAGAGTCCGTCGCCGGCGCAAAATACGTCCTCAATCACGTCCGCGTCGGTGGAATGGCCGCGCGGCTGCGCGACGAATCGCTCCCGCCGCTCGATGGCATGGTGGGCGACGAGAGCCTCGGGCCGGGAGGCCTCGCGAACGCGCTGCGCACCCTCCCGACCGTCTTCGCACAAGCGGCCGTCGTCCAGGAAGTGAACCCCGGCGCCATCTACATCAATCTCACCAACCCCATGGGCATCCTCGTCGAAGCCCTCACCGCTCACACCGCCCTAAATGTCATCGGCGTCTGCGACCTGCCCACCACGTACATCCGGAAAATCGCCACCCTCCTCCGCCTCGCGCCGGGCGACCTCGAAGTCGATTACGTCGGCCTGAACCATCTCGGGTGGTTCCAAGACGTAAAAGTAAAACGCCGGAGCGTGATGAGTACCCTCCTCGAACGTCTCGATCACGAATCCGACAACGGATGGGACCGCGATCTCATCCGGCTCTTTCGCATGATCCCGACGCGCGGACCGAATCTCTTCTTCCACTCCGATCGCGTCGTGGCGGAGCAGCGCCGCGCCGGAAAACACCGCGCGCAAGAACTGCACGAGGCCGAAGAGCAAATCCTCCAGCTCTACCGCGACCCGCACCTCAACGAAATCCCCCCGCTGACCCGCGCGCGAAATACCCCGTGGTACGAAGAGACCATCCTCCCGCTCATCCAGGCGCTGGAAGGCCGGAAGAAAACACGGCTCGTCCTCTGCGTGCGAAACGACGGCGCCATCCGTGACCTGTCCCCCGCCAGCAGCGTCGAGGTGCCGGTCGAAGTCTGCGACGGCGCCTTCAAGCCCCGCCGCGTCGGGAATTGCCCTCACTTCCTCCACGGCCTCTTCACCGCAGTCAAGGAAAGCGAGCGTCTCATCGTCGAAGCGTCATTCCATAAATCCTATGAATACGCCCTGCAAGCCTTTACAATTAACCCTTTTGTGCATTCGCTCGATACCGCCAAGCGTTTTCTCGATCGCACGATCCGGGACGAAGGCCTCGAACTCCACTAATTCCGCTGGGCATCTTCCGCCCCACCTGTGTACAATGATGCGGAGATTAACTTGGGAATTACACTCATGATCCGACTTGCCTGCGCCGTCCTGCTTGGACTCTCGATTGCCCTGCCGGCCTTCGCCGCCGATCTCCCCAAAATCACCGGGGACGAAGGCGCGACCTACGAAGACCTCATCCGCGAGAAAACGCTGGTCACCATCATGCTGAAGGCCGGCGCGCCAGACATCAATGTGCGCATCACCGCCATCTATCCCAAAGCAACGACCCCCACGATTGCGGTGGAGACCACGAGCGGAGAGCGGACCGCCTATACCTTCGACAACATCAGTTCCGTGCGTGTGCAGAAGGAGCGCATCCGCACAGAGGACAAGCCCGACCCAGAGAGCGTGTTGACCGTGGAAGACAAGGCCATCGTGGCGCAGGCCACGGAGAGGGCGATGGCGATCTTCAAGGAGTCCCACAATCAAAGCGCGAAAATGGCCGCGGCCGGCATCCTCGCCGCGGGCGGCCACCCGAACAAGGAAGACGCGCTCGCCTATCTCAAAGATCTCGCCGCGAGCAACGACGCAGCGACCGCGCTCCTCGCGGCGACACTGCTCTGGCAAAACGGCGAGACGCCGTCCGATGCGGTCCTGCTCGCGGGCCTCGCCAGCGGCAACCGTGGCGCAAAGGCCCTCGCGGCCCACCTCGCCGGCCTGACGAACGCACAGCAACTCATCGTCGAGGTCCGGGCGCTCCTGAACAATCCTTCGACCGAGATATTTCCGGCCGCGGCAAAGGCCGTGGGACGGCTCGGCGATCGCGCGTCGCTCCCCGAGCTCTTCGACACGCTCAGCGTGATCACGGACGAGAAGGCCGAGGCCGCGGTATTCGCCCTCTCGCAGATCGGCGGACCGGAAGTGATTCAGAAGCTCCAGGAAATGCTCCCCGCCGCCAAAGGCACCGAGTGGTTCCGGATCGTCCGCGCGCTGCACGCGCTGGGCGACAAGAACGCGACGCGCCTGCTGGAGACTGAGGGCATGAGCCAGCCGGGTTTCCAGCGCGAGACGGCGCTCCTTCTGGCGAAGGAAGGCAGTCCGGAAGCGATGAAGTTCCTCCGCGAGTTTCTAAAGAAACAAAGCGATCCCGACGACGTCACCCTGGTGTACCGGGCGCAGGCCGGATTGGCCTTGTACTCGGCCGGCGACATCCAGGCCAAGACCATCATCTCTGATGTGTTGAACATCCAACCGGTCGACATCTATGCGCGAGGAAAGACCGCCGACAAACAATACAAGGAAGTCGCCGTCCGCTTGGTGCTGCTCCAGACCTGCACGATGCTCGGCAATTCCATGCGGCGCGACCTGCTGCCCATGCTGGCCGGGCCGCTGCAAAGCTCGGATCTCTTGGTGGCGCTCAGCGCCGCGGAAGCCATCGTGTCTATCGGCAATCACGACTTCGGCAAACGGGGCCTTGCCTTCGGCCAATAACCGGGCAATGGCCGAACAGATCCACGTCTTCGTCTCCGGCATGGTGCAGGGCGTCGGGTTCCGCCACGCGACCTACCGGCAGGCGCAGAAACTCGGTCTGCGCGGCTGGGTGCGCAATCTGCCCGATGGGCGCGTCGAGGCCGTCATCCAAGGCGAGCGGCCCCTGCTCGAAAAAATGATCGAGTGGTGCGGCCATGGACCGGCGCTCGCGCGCGTGGATCGCGTCGCCGCGTCGTGGGAGCCGGCTGGTGCCGAGCTAGCGCCCTTCGAGATCGCGTTCTGACTCGCGTTGAATCGCGCGTGCGTAGTCTTCCGGCGTGTCCATGTCGTGCACTACATCGTCCGTCCCCAGTTCGACCACCCGTAGCGACTCGGCGTGCGCGCTGAGAAGTCCCCTTAATCCTGTGTCGTCGTGTTGCACTGCCGCCTCGGCCCAGTAGCGGCGCGGCAAGAGCAAGGGATGGCCGCGCCGGCCGTCGTGGCCGGGGACGAGGATGCGCTCGGGATCGGCCACGTGCGCGGCGATGAGCGCCGCGGCGTGTGCGGCGCGGAGGAGCGGCTGATCGCCGAGTGCGATCAGCGCGGCGCTCCACTCCTTCGGCGCGGAGGCGAGGCCCGCGCGGACGGAACTCAGCATCCCGGTCGCGTAGTTCGGGTTGTCTACGAAGGTGACGTTGGCGTCTGCGAGCGCAGCGCGGATCAGTTTCGGTTCGTGGCCAACGACGATGTGGACGGCGGCGACGCGCGCAGCGTGGAGTTCGCCGACGATGTGGGCGAGCACCGTCGTGCCCGCAAACGGCAAGAGCAACTTCTGGCGACCCATGCGCGTCGAGGCGCCCGCCGCCAGCACGATCGCGCCGACGGCCATGCGCTAGAGCGCCTTGACGGCGATGTCGCGCACAGCGCGCGGCAGGCGGCGCGCGGCGATGAGTTGCGCCGCGATGCTGACCGCGATCTCCGGCACGGTGACCGCGCCGATCTCGTAGCCGATGGGCGCGACGAGGCGGTCCCACTCGGCCTCGGAAGCGAGGCCGTCCTCGACGAAATGCTTGCGCAACATCCGCACCTTCCGCCGACTGCCGATCATGCCGAGGTAGGCGATGTCGGAATGAATGCAACCTTCGAGCGCTTCGGCGTCGGGCCGGTGGCCTTTCGAAACGAGGACGATGTAGGTGTCGGGATCCTTCGGGAAATTAGCCACGAGTTCGCGGAGATTCCCGCGAAGGGTCTGCACACCTTCTGGAAAGAGTTCCGCACGCGAGAATTCCTCGCGGTCGTCGAGCACCGTCACCTCGAAACCGAGCGCGGCCATCTGACGGACGACCGCCTGCCCGACGTGTCCACCACCGACCACGAGCAGCCGCGGCGCGGGGACGATCGGCTCGACGAATACTTTACGATCGCCTTCGAGCGTCACGACGCCGGGGCGTTCTTCCGCGAGGAGTTTCTCGACTTCGGGTTGATGCGCGGTCGCGCGGGAGCGCGACCCTCCCACCCCGTCGCGCGACCCTTGCGGCTGCGACCCTCCCCGTGGCGCGTCGTGGTAAGCAATCGCGCCGAGCGAACCGTTCGCGCCTTCGATCTCGGTGAGCAAGACCGCGCGGCGGCGGTTCGCGGCGGCGTCAAGCGCCGAACGAATCGCGTCGGCAGACGCGGCGGCCTTCGGGTTGATAAAAATCCGCATCACACCGCCGCAGATGGGCCCGGCGCTGCGGCTGTACTCGTCATCGAGGCGGCGCTCGAACAAACGCGGCTGTCCGTCCGCCAGCGCGGCGCGCATCAAGCGCTGCGCCTCGTCCTCGACCAGCCCCCCGCCGAGTGTGCCGAGGAACCCGCCGCGCGCGTCGAGCAAGG
>VFKU01000396.1 GCA_009885415.1 Rhodothermota bacterium | reverse complement strand
TCGCCGCCAAGCCGGGACAGGACACGGACGACTAATAGAAAGGGCGGCCACAGGGGGCCGCCCCTACAAAAAAAACGAGGCGGCGCGGGTTTTGGGCCTGCGCCGCCTCGATGTTTTTGTCGCCTCGATTACTTTAGCGCCTTGCGCCTCTGCATCAATTCGCGCCATGTCGTCAATACGATTTTCTCGTCCTCGATCGCCTTGCGCAGGCGCGGGTCGAGCATGGCGTTGAGATCGCCGAGGCGGACTGTGCTGGAGCTGGAAATTTTGTCGAAGACTTCGGTCGGGCGCGTGCAGTGCATGATCATCATGGTGACGCCGGGCTTGAGGTTGTGCACGGCGTCGATGTACTGGTCCGTCTTGTCCTCGGTTTTCCAGCCGTAGCTGCGGTTGTGCAGGTCGTCGAGCACGGGCAGGCCGCCGTCCCACACCTTGCGTCCCATCGCGCGCGCCATCGCGGCGCGTTCGGGCGAGTCCTGCGCGATGAAGAAGTTGTGGCCGCCGGGAAACATCACCGGAATCTGCTCGTCGAGTCCGACTTTGATGTAGCGATCCATAAACTGTGCCGTCTCGAAGAGCGTGCCCATGTGCGAGTCCATGTGCGTGGGCTCGAAGCCCATGGTGCGTGCGCGATCGAGTTGCGCGCGGATTTCGCGCTCGACTTCGTCCGCACTGGCGTGCTCGACCACCAGCGGGACGTTGTCCCACAGCGCGCCGTCGGAATCCGTCAGTCCGGGGACGGCCGGTTTTCCCGCGACCGGGCCCCAGCGGTAGTCGTCCCACTCGGAGGTCATCGTCAGGTGCAGGCCCGCGTCGGCGTTGGTCTTCTTGATCCACTTGACGATGTGCGGCACCCAGGGGCAGGGCATCATCACGCTCAGCGAGTTCGCCACGCCTTTCTCGATCGACTCGATGGTGCCGAGGTCGGAATCGTAAGACATGCCCGCGTCGTCCACGTGAAGGATGAGCGCGCGAGTGCCTTTGGGCCAGCCGAGTTTTTCGGCGTAGGTGGTGTTGGCGTCTTCGGCCCTCGCGCCGAAAACGGCGATCAGTGCGACTGCGGCCGCGAGCATGACGTGCTGAGGTTTCATTTTCGTGTTCTCCCGAAGGGTGTCCGATGCGAAGCGCTGATCGTAGTGGATGGCGCGGCCACACGCAAGTGTTTTCGATGCGTTCTTTGCGCGCCTCCCCGAGCGAGTGTTAGGCTCTATTCTCCTTGCCCGGCGCGCGTTTGCCGCGGCGGGGACACGACAAGGACACGCGATGTTTCGCGACAAGCGGGTGGTGGTGGTGATGCCGGCGTACAACGCCGCGCAGACGCTCGAGACGACGCACCGCGAGGTGCTCGATCAGGGCGTGGTCGATCACGTGATTGTGGTGGACGACGCGAGCCGCGACGAGACGACGGCGATCGCGCGGACGCTGCCGCACACGACGGTCCACACGCACCGCGAAAATCGGGGCTACGGCGCGAACCAGAAGACCTGCTACCGGCTCGCGCTCGAGAGCGGCGCGGACGTCGTCATCATGGTGCACCCGGACTACCAATACACGCCGCTGCTCATCCCGGCGATGGCGTCGATGATCGGCAGCGGGCTGTATCATTGCGTGTTGGGGTCGCGCATTCTCGGCGGGCAGGCGCTGGCGGGCGGCATGCCCTTTTGGAAGTACGTGTCGAACCGCGCACTGACGCTCGCGGAAAACCTGTTGATGGGCGCGAAACTCTCCGAATACCACACGGGCTACCGCGCGTTCTCGCGCGAATTGCTCGAGAAATTGGCGATACAGGAAAACTCCGACGACTTCGTCTTCGACAACCAGATGCTGGCGCAAATTCTCTGGGAGGGCTACGTGATCGCGGAGGTCTCGTGCCCGACGAAGTATTTCGCCGAGGCCTCGAGCATCAATTTTCGCCGCAGCGTGGTGTATGGATTCGGCTGCCTGCACACGGCGCTGTCGTTTCGCCTCGCGCGCATGGGGCTGCTGTCGCTCCCGCGTTTTCCGCGGCGGGAGCCCCGTGCATGACCGGGCCCGCCCCGGAGCGCCATCCCAACGAGCGGCGCTTTGAAGAATTTTTTATTCGCGACAGCTACGTCACGCTCAAGAACTATCTCTACAACTACCTCGAACGCAAGCGCGCGATCAACCGGCGGCTGGCGCAGGCGCCGCGCGGGCGGGTGCTCGAAGTGGGGAGCGGCCTCTCGCCGATCGTCACGGACCGCGCGGACGTGATTTACTCCGAGCTGTCGTTTCGCGCCATGCAGACGCTCAAGCGCGTGCAGGGGCGCGGACGTTTCCTCGTGGCCGACGGCACGCGGCTGCCCTTCGTTTCGGAGTCACTCGATCAGGTGATCTGCTCGGAGGTGCTCGAACACGTCGAGGACGATCAGGCGGCGATCGCCGAGCTCGCGCGCGTGCTGCGTCCGGGCGGCACCGCCTACATCACCGTGCCGCACCGGCGCGCGTATTTCGCTGCGGACGATCGTTACGTCGGCCACTTCCGGCGCTACGAGGTGGACGAGATGCGCGACAAGCTCGCCCGCGCGGGCCTCGATTTGGCACGCACCCGGAAAGTGCTCGGCCCGCTCGAAAAGTTTACGATGTGGGCCGTGGTTGTTTCGCTATCGGCCTTCGAACGTTCGACCCGGCGCGAGGAGCGCCCGCCCGATCGGCGCGGGTCGTGGATCGGCGCGGTCCTGCGCGGAACGCTCCGGCCGGTGTTCAAGTGGGCGCACCGCGCCTTTGCGCTACTGGCCCGCGCGGATGCGGCGATTATGCCGATGAAATACGCCGCAGTCGTGTTGTTTGAAGGCGTGAAACCGGGATCCAAAAAGTCATGAGCGAGTATTCGTTGAAACCTTTGCGCGGCTACGCGCCCTTCGCCGGGCCGGTCGTGTGCGTGGTCCTGGACGGCGTCGGTTTGGGCAAGCGCGACGAGTCCGACGGCGTTTTTCTGGCGTACACGCCGGTGCTCGATGCGCTCATGCGCGGGCCGCTGTTCATGCCCATCAAGGCGCACGGCACGGCGGTCGGTATGCCCTCCGACGAGGACATGGGCAATTCCGAAGTCGGGCACAACACGCTCGGCGCGGGGCGCATATTTGCTCAGGGGGCCAAGCGCGTGAGCGAAGCGATCGCCAAGGGCGATCTTTTTCGCAGTCCGACCTGGCGCACCACGATCGAGCGGGCCCAGGCCGGCGGCACGCTGCACTTCATCGGCCTGCTTTCCGACGGCAACGT
>VFKU01000919.1 GCA_009885415.1 Rhodothermota bacterium | reverse complement strand
ACCGGGGCGGCTTCCGCCGGTGCCACTACCTGAACTATCACGCGGCCCTTGGCCTTGACGCGCGTGGCGCGGCCCGTACGCTCACGAAGATAATTGAGCTTCGCGCGGCGCACGCTGCCCTGACGCACCACCTCGACCTTCTCGAGCCGCGGAGAGTGCAGCGGGAAAATACGCTCGACGCCTTCGCCGTAGGCCAGGCGCCGGACGGTAAACCGCGCGGTCGGGCCTTCGCCGTGGGATCTGCCGATCACGGTGCCTTCAAATACCTGGGTGCGTTCTTTCTCGCCCTCGACGATCCGGAAATGGACGCGCACGATGTCACCCACGTTGAATTGGGGCACCTGGTCCTTGGGCTTCATGTGTTCCCGGGCGATCTGATCCACGATATTCACGGCGACTCTCCTGGTTATTCTTTCGTGCCCGGCGATGCGCCGGGCGACTGGGTTGCCTCTTCTTTATCGATCTCGCGCAAAAGCGCGCGGTCTTCATCGTTCAACTTCACGAGCAGGTCCGGCCGGCGCGCACGCGTCACGCGCAGCGACTCCTTGCGCCGATACCGCGCGATCGCCGGATGGTTGCCGCTGCGCAGCACCTCCGGCACCGCCATCCCGCGAAACTCCGGCGGGCGCGTGTACTGCGGCGGGCCGAGGACCCCATCGTAAAACGAGTCCGTCGTCACCGAGTCCCAATCGCCCACCACGCCCGGCAGCATCCGGCTGACCGCATCAATAATCACGAGCGCGGCGAACTCTCCGCCGCCGATCACGTAATCCCCGATGCTGATCTCCTCCGTGCACAGGGCCTGGCTCACCCGCTCGTCCACGCCTTCGTACCGGCCGCAGATCAGCACCAGGTCCCGCGCCCGCGCCAGGTCTTTCACCAGCGCCTGGTCCAGCCGACGGCCGCGCGGAGACATCAGCACGACCCGCTCGAGCGAGTTCCTTTCTCTTAAACTGTCCACCGCCGCAAAGAGCGGCTCGCACTTCATCACCATGCCTGGACCACCGCCAAACGGCGAATCGTCCACCGTCCGGTGCGGATCCGTTGCAAAGTCCCGCAACTGCGTCGCGCACACACTCAAACGCCCCGCCTCGAGCGCCTTGCCCAGCAGCCCCGCCTTCAGCGGCGCCTCAAACACTTCCGGGAACAGCGTCAGCACGTCAATCCGCATCGGCCCGCGCCCCGCCGGCTGTCCGCCGGTTTACGCCTCTTCGACGATCTCGAGAGTGGCCCGCACTTGCTTCTTCGCCGCGGCCGCCGCGATCAGCGTACGCACCGCCTTGGCCACGCTGCCGTTCTTGCCGATCACCCGGCCCATGTCCTCCGGGTTCACGCGCAGCTCGTACACCTGCTCTTGCTCGCGGTCAATCTGCCGCACCTGGACGTCGTCCGGGTGCTCGACCAACTTCTTCGATATCAGCTCGATGAATTCTTTCATGGCCTTCTCTCACGCGCGAAAAAATGCGCGGCGATTTACTTGCTCTTCTTCTTCCCGGTGCGCGCGGCGTGGTGCTTGGCCATCACGCCCAGACGGTGCAACTCGTTGCGCACCGTGTCGCTCGGCTTGGCGCCCTTGCTTAGCCAATCGAGCGCGCGGTCCTCGAGGATCTCCGTCTTCGGCGCCGGCTTCGCGCAGGGATGATACACCCCGATCTCTTCGATTACCCGGCCCGTGGCTTTGTCGCGAGAATCCACCACCACCACCCGGTAGTACGGCGCGTGCGATCGCCCGCCGCGTTTCATCCGAATTACTGTCGCCATGCGTTCCCTTCCCTTGTGTCTATGACGTGCGTTAAAAAAAACTTCGTTAATGCATTCCCATCATCGGCATCCCGCGGCCGCCGCCAAACGGACCTCCGCGTTTACCGCCCTTACCGCCGCGCTTCATCATGTCCTTCATCAGCTTGCGCGACTTATCAAAGTCCTTCAGCAAGCGGTTCACCTCCGCCAGCGTCGTTCCGCTGCCGTCCGCGATCCGCCGGCGCCGGCCCGCCGCGATAATCTTCGGGCGCTGCCGCTCTTCCGTCGTCATCGAGTGGATGATCGCCTCGATGTGCTTCATGTCGCCGTCGTCGAAATCCATCTCCTGGCCGCCCATCATCTGCGACATGCCCGGAATCTTCTTCATCAAATCGCCAATCGACCCGAGCTTCTTCACTTCCTGCATCTGCGAGAGGAAATCCTCGAGGTTCCAGTCGGCCTTGCGCGCCTTCTCCTGAAACTTGATCGCCTTTTCCTGGTCGACCACTTCCTGCGCCTTCTCGACGAAGGACACAATGTCGCCCATGCCCAAAATCTGACCCGCCATCCGCTCGGGATGAAACGCGTCGAGCGCATCCAACTTCTCGCCCGTGCCCACGAACTTGATCGGGCAGCCGGTGACGCTAATCAAACTAATCGCCGCGCCGCCGCGCGCATCGCCGTCCATCTGCGTCAAGATCACGCCGGTCAGCGGAAGATTGTCCTTGAATTGCTTGGCCGAATTGACCGCGTCCTGGCCCGTCGTTGCATTGGCGACAAACAAAATCTCGTGCGGTTTGACCGCCTGCGCAATCTTGCGCACTTCGGCCATCATCTGATCGTCCACGTGCAGACGACCCGCCGTATCCAGCAGGATCGTGTCGCAGCCGCGCATCTGCGCTTCGCCCTGCGCCATCACGCAAATATCCACCGGATCGACGCCCGTGCCCAGGCCGAAAAATTCTACCCCGGCCTGCTGCGCGACCACTTCGAGCTGCTTCACCGCCGCGGGACGGTACACGTCCGCCGCCACCAGCAAGGGCTTACGCCCCTTCTTCTTCAAATGCACCGCGAGCTTGCCGGTCGTCGTCGTCTTGCCTTGGCCTTGCAGACCGACCATCATAATGATCGTCGGAGGCATATCGGAAACCTTCAGCGGCGCATTCGCCCCGCCCATGATCTTCACCAGTTCGTCGTGAACAATCTTCACGACCTGCTGCGCCGGGTGGACGCTCTTGATCACTTCCTGCCCGACGGCGGCCGCTTCCACGTCCGCGATGAACTGCTTGACGACTTTGTAATTGACGTCCGCCTCAAGAAGCGCCCGGCGGATTTCCTGCAGCCCGTCCGCAATGTTCTTCTCGGTCAGACGGCCCTGCCCGCGAAGACTCTTAAAGGCGGAATTAAGTTTTTCTGTTAAGGTTTCAAACATAGGAATCGCCCAAAGAAATCGCGGATCGGCAGAAAAAATCCGGAACCCTTACCCACTCTCTCCGCGGGTCAGGAACCCGGTCGCCCGGCGCTCAGGCATACCTCGCCAAGCAGAGGAGCCTAGCATATAAACACAAGGCCATTCAATCGTTCCGCCTCTTTGCCGAGCTGCATCCGCCGCTAAACACTGTCCCGCCCTCCACTTGCGCCCGCCCATCCTCCCTGTTAGGATGGATCCGTGTCCGGGGGCAAGTCTTCATGCGTAGCCATTTTCTACGATTCGCCGCGGTCGTGTTGTTTCTTGCCGCCCTAGCAGGATGCAAAACAGGCCCCACGCCCGTCGCTCCCCCGCCCGTCGTGTCCGCCGTCGTTTCCCAACCCTTTGACAAGACTTGGGAAGGTACCCGTGACCTCCTACTGCAACAAGGTTTGCAGATATATACAAGGGACAGGCGCGGGTTGTTTGTTGTCTACACCCCCACGAAGCGCGTTATGCTCATTTCTCCTAGGAGGACGAAGCTGACCATCGCTCTCGAGCCGGTGACGCCGCAAACTACACGGGTCTCCGTGGAAACAATTAAGCAGCATTACCGTGTTACCTTGTTGACATATCCCGATTGGAGAGACGAGCCGAAAGGGACCGAGCCCGCGAAGGGCCAAGCGTTGCTGGATGCAATCATTGCGCATACCAGCGCCAAGATAGAGGGGACTTCGCCAGGCCCGAAAAGCTGATAGGTTTCGGGCACAGCGAGGGGAGGGGCATTGAGGCAGGACATGGTAATTGTGTTTAAAGTGATAATTT
>VFKU01000530.1 GCA_009885415.1 Rhodothermota bacterium | reverse complement strand
GGCTTGCCGTCCGCGCCGAGCATGACGGGTTCGACGTCGAAGTAGCGGATGTAGTCGGTCTGGGCGGCGTAGTCGCGAACCATCTTGTTCGTCGCGCGGACCTTGTCGATCAGGTTCCAGCGGGCGATGCTGGGTTTGATGGCGACGTAGATGAATTTCGTCTTCGGCAGCGCGGCGTGGACTTTTTCGAAGAGGGCCTTTGTATCGGCGAAGACGGTCTCGGGCGATTTGCCCGCGTTGAGGTCGTTGTCACCTTCGTAAAACACTACCAGCCTCGGCGCGTACTTGATGACCATGCGGTCGGCGTACAGCAGCGCGTCCGAAGCCTGCGAGCCGCCGAAGCCGCGGTTGAGGATGTGCAGCTCCGGGAAGTCCTCCTCCGTCTTCCAGAACCGGATGCTCGAGCTGCCGTAGAACTCGATGCCGCCCTTCGCGGGCGGATGATCGGCGTCCTTCGCCTCGAAGCCTTGGATCGTCTTCTCCCATGGGTTCTCCTCGGCGAAAAGGACTGAAGGGACCAAAAGGACGGAAAGGACGGCGGCGATGCGAAGCGCACGCGACGAAAGCAGAGGCATTGGCGAACTCCTTAAGAACCAGCCACGGATTGGACGGATTATACGGATCAGTCTTTGGGAATAGGATATTGACCTAGCCGGAATCCGGTTCATGGATTGAAACTCCATTTTTTGGCTAGATCGCCTTCAGCCCCGAGCGTGATCCGTCGGATCCGTCCAATCCGTGGCCGATTTATGGCACAATATCCGTAACTATTTGCAGGAATTGCACATGCGGCTCGTAAAAATCGGCGTGGCGGGGGTCTCGGTGAAGATCGGGGACTTCACCGGGAACGCGGCGCGTCTGCTCGAGGTGATTGGGCAGGCGCGCGCGGAGGGCGTGCACCTGCTGGTGACGCCGGAGCTGGCGATCTCGGGCTACAGCCTGAAGGACCGCGTGTGGTGGCCGGACATCCGGCGGCGGAGTTGGGACACGCTGCTGCGCATCGCGGAGCACACGCAGGGGATCAGCGTGTGGCTCGGGCTGCCGGTGGACATCAACTCGCGGATCTACAACGCGGTCGCCTTCGTGCACGATGGGCGCGTGCAGGGCCTCGTGCTGAAAAAATATCTGCCGACCTACAACGTGTTTTACGAGGGGCGCAACTGGAGCTCGTGGGCGGGCGGC
>VFKU01000292.1 GCA_009885415.1 Rhodothermota bacterium | reverse complement strand
GCAACTCGTTGCGGTGATGGACACGCGCGAAGACGCGGCGCGGGCGACGGCCGAGGCGACCGGCGCGAAGGCCTACACGGACGTGGAGAGTTTCGCGCGCGCCGGCATGGACGCGGCGATCGTGTGTTCACCGCCGGTGACGCACCGGGCGGTGGCGTTGACGTTGATGGGCGAAGGCGTGCACGTGTTGTGCGAGAAGCCTTTTGCTACGACGATCGAGGACGCGCAGGCGATGGTCGAAGCCGCGAACGACTCCGGCCTGACGCTGACGATGGCGTCGAAGTTCCGCTATGCGGAGGATGTGATTCGCGCGAAGTCGATGATCGCTTCGGGCATGCTGGGCCAGGTGCTCTTTTACGACAATTGCTTTAGCGGCATCGTGAACATGCGCGAGCGGTGGAATTCGAACCCGGCGGTGTCGGGCGGCGGCGTGTTGATCGACAACGGCACACATTCGGTGGACATCGTTCGTTATTTGCTCGGGCCCATCAAGAAGGTGTTCGCATTTGAGGGCAAGCGCGTGGCGGGCCTGCCGGTGGAAGATACGGTGAGCCTCTCGTTCATTACGGAAGACAATGTGCACGGGAGCATCCGCTTGTCGTGGAGCGTGCAGGTGGACAGCGCGACGTACATCGACATGACGGGCACGGAAGGCGCGCTGCGCGTGGGCTGGAAGGGTTCGGACTACAAGCGCAACAGTCATCCGCAGTGGATGGCCTTTGGCGTGGGCTACGACAAGGTCGGCGCGTTCAAGAACCAGGTGGAAAATTTCATTCGAGCGTGTCACGGTTCCGAGGCACCGCGGATTACGAAGGAAGAGGGTCTGTCGTCTGTCGCCGTCGTGGACGCTGCTTACCGCTCGCTGGAGACAGGCAAATGGGTGGAAGTACAGGAAGTGGCGTCGCCGAGCTACGTGGGCGCGAAGTAAGGGTCCATCCTTCGGCCTTGGTTGAGGACGGCGTCGTCCTCGGCGATTACACGAAGGTGTGGGACAACGTTCACATCCGGCACCATGCCAAGCTCGGGCGGTACGTGAGCGTCGGCGAGAAGTCGTACATCGCCTACGAAGTCGAGATCGGCGACTACGTGAAGGTCAACGCCTTCGTGTACATCTGCGCGGGCGTCGCGATTGAAGAGATGTGCATGTTGTCGGCGGGCGTGGTGTTTACGAACGACCGCTTTCCGCGATCGATGAACAAGGAATTGACGGCGCTGGAGACCTCCGACGTGACGGAGGAGACCTTGTTTACCCGGGTCAAGCGTGGTACGACGATCGGCGCGAACGCGACGATCGGTCCGGGCCTGACCTTGGGCGAGTTTTCGATGGTTGGCATGGGCTCTGTCGTCACGCGCGATGTGCCAGACCTGGGCTTGGTGATAGGGAATCCGGCGCGCTTGACGGGTTTCGTGTGCATATGCGGGCCTCGGCTACTGAGTGTGGATGCGGCGCCGGCGCCTGGAGCGGTGGTGATGTGCCACCGCTGCGATCGTCATTATCGTTGGGACGGGCGCGGCGTTCATTTGGAGCAGGGTTCGTGAATATTGGAATCATCGGCGCGGGCACGCTGGGCATGACGCTGGGCTACCGCCTTTCGCAGGCGGGGCACCGCGTCACCGTGCTCGAGACCGGTGCGCAGATCGGCGGACTGGCGACGTGGTTCGACTACGGCGACTTTACGTGGGACAAGTATTACCACGTGATCTTGCGTCAGGACGAGCAACTGCTCTCGCTGATTGACGACCTCGGCATTTCGCCGCGCATGCAGTGGAAAGAAACGAAGACGGGTTTCCTTTGGCGCGGGAAGCTCGTGTCGATGAGCAACAATTGGGAATTTTTGCGCTTTCCGGTGCTCTCGTTTCCGGACAAAGCACGGCTGGCGCTAGGCATTCTTTATATTCAGCGCGTGAACGACGCGGGGCCCCTCGAACGCGTTACGGCGGCGAAATGGTTGACGCGCGTTTTCGGACGCCGTGTGTTCGAGCGTATCTGGGAGCCGCTGCTGCTCTCCAAGTATGGCGTGCTCTACGACCGTGTGCCCGCGGTGATCATGTGGGCCACGATCCGGCGCTACTACAAAACGCGGAGCAAGGGCGATGGCAAGGAGACGCTCGGCTATCTCGGCGGCGGCCTGAAGACGCTTTTCGAGGCGCTCGAACGCGGGATCATTGAGGCCGGCGGCAGCGTCGAGACGGGCGCGGCGGTGACCGAAATTCTTGCTGGCGAGGCGCCTGGGGTCGCGGTGCGGGTCGGTGACGAGATACGCTGGTTCGATCGCGTGATCTCGACGGCGCCCTCCAAGGTGCTCGATCGACTCGCGCCGGAGACCAAGCTGGGTGCGGTGTCGGCATCGAGTGCGCCCAATTATTTGGGCGTGGTTTGTCTGGCGCTGGTGCTGAAGCGGCCGCTGAGCCCTTTTTATGTGACCAACCTCATCGAACGCGGCATGCCGTTTACGGGCGTGATCGAGGTTTCGGCCCTTACGGGTACTGACGAGATGGAGGGCAATCATCTTGTCATGCTTCCGCGCTACGACGAACCGGACTCGGCGTGGTTCGAACGGCCCGAGTCGGAAGTTGCGACGGAATTTCTCCACGCACTGCGGCGCGTCATCCCGGACATCGAAAGTAACGTCGAGCGTTTTTTCGTCCACCGCGCAAAACACGTGCAAGCGTTGTGGATCAAGGAGCCTCCGAAAGAGCAGGGGCCGCGTCACACGGCCGACGGGCGAATCTGGAGCGTGAACGCCGAGATGGCCGGCCGCGACACGTTGAACAACAACGCGATCGTGCAAGTGGCCAACGCCGCCGCCCAAGCGATTGGGGCCATGGGCGCGCCGGCCAAGGCGCCGACCGCGGCCGCCTCGAGGGGCCGCTAACGTGTCGGGCGCGGAGAAGCCAACGGCGAGCGTGTCACTCGACCTGGACAACCTGTGGTCGTACTTGAAGACCCACGGGGAGCCGGGCTGGGAGCTCTATCCGAGTTACGTGAACACCTTCGTGCCGCTCGTGCTGGATCTGTTGGACAGGCATGACCTGAAGATCACGTTCTTCCTAGTGGGCCGGGACGTCGCGGATGAGAAGAACCACGAGTTCCTGAAGGAGATCGTCAAGCGCGGGCACGAGATTGGGAATCATTCGTACAGCCACGAGCCGTGGATGCAGGACTACGACGACGAGCGCGTTGCGGACGAGCTGGGCCGCACGCACCGTGCGATCGAGGAGACGCTGGGCGTCGCGCCGGTGGGATTTCGCGGACCGGGGTTTTGTTACAGCGCGACGATTCTGCGCGGGCTGACGAAGTTCGGATACACCTTTGACGCCTCGACCTTGCCGTCCATCCTGGGTCCGGTGGCGCGCCTGTATTACTTCGCGAGCAGCACGATGAACCGCTCGGAGCGCCAGACGCGCAAGGGCCTCTTCGGCAAATTCAGCGACGGCTTCCAGAGTTTAAAGCCGTTCATGTGGGAGACCTCGGGCGGGCCGGTGCTCGAGATTCCGGTGACGACGGTCCCAATTTTCCGGACGCCGTTTCACCTGAGCTACCTCTTGTGGCTGTCACGCTATTCGCGACTCGCGGCCTTCGCGTATCTGGAATTGGCACTGCGCTTGTGTCGCCTCTTCGGCGTGGGGCCGTCCTTCCTTCTGCATCCGCTGGATCTGTTGGGCCGGGAAGACGCGCCACAGCTCCATTTCTTCCCGGGCATGGACTTGCCGCGGACGTATAAGGTGGATTTTGCGGATCATGTCCTCAATCGCTTGAAGCATTTTTTCGATTTGGTGCCGATGTCGGTCCATGCGCGGCGTGCGACTGCACCGGCGACGGGCGGGCTGGCGTCCCTGCGGCGCCGATGCGCAGAATAGGCGCGCGGGAGTAAAGGCGTCGCGCGGTCAATATCCGCGCGTGAACAGGGACGGAAGGCCATGAGTGTGCGCTCGTGGGGGAGTTTTATTATAGGAGGGGGCCATGTCCGGGACGGAAAGCGACACGGATCGCACTCGCGAAGTTAGGTACGTCGCATGGATCATCGCGCTCTATCTCTGTGTGTCAATTCCTTTCGCAGTTTACCTCAACATATGGATTGACGAGGCGTATTCGCTGCGGACTGTCTCCGACGATTTAGCCTTTGCGATAGAGGACAGTGGCCGTTTCCAGCAGCACCCTCCGTTCTATTTCATGCAGCTGTGGGGATGGCACGCGCTCAATTCTTCGATTCCGTTCCTGCGGATGAACTCGGTCGTTCTCGCTGCCCTGTCACTATGGGTGACTTATCTAGCTGCCCGGCGCTGGCTCCCTGGGAAATACAGAGTTTGGGCGGTCGGCGCTGTCGCGATGAACGCGTACTCGATCTACGCGGCCACGGAGCTGCGCTCGTACTGCATGGTGCTCTTGTTGTCGGCGCTTCTTCTCTTGCTGTTCCATGACGGCTTCTATGCCGAGCGCACGCGGCATGAGGCACGAGCGGCTTACGCCGGAGCCGCCCTCGTTTCTTTGTTCACGCATTACTACTTGGGGTTCTTCCTTGTGGCGGCGGCTGTTCCTTTCTTGGCCGAGAGACGGTGGCGGGAGTTTTTTTCGTACTGCGCTTGGATGATTGGCGTGGGGGCGCTGTTCGTGCCGGGATTTCTTCTGATTGGGGGGCATGTTCATGCGGTCGCGCACGCTGCCGGTGAGGGCCCTACGCCGCTACGGTCCCTGGTTTTTGTTGTGGGTCGGATATTCGCATTGCCGTTCGCGTTGCCGCTGATGCCCGGCGGCGTACGTTGGGCGGCTGGCCTGATCGTGATGCTCTTTATGTCGGCGCTCGCGTGGTTTTTTCGGGCGGGCGTCACGCCGCAGGTGCGGGCGCTATGGATCATTGTGTCTGTGATCGGCGGATTTTACTTTCTTGTTGTTGAGTTTTTGATAGGGGAAAGTGTGCTTCCTCGTCATTTTTTGGTTGTGCTTATTCCTGCGTGTTTCGCCATGCTATCGCTTATCAGTGTGTCCGGCCGTTATCAGGTGCGTGCCCTGGCGGTCTGGCTGATTGCGATGGTGGGATTCAATTTCGCCGCATGCGTCGTTCAATTTGGATCGATGGCTAAGCTCGGTGATTTCCGGCGAGTCGCGCGACATCTCGAACAGAACGAGAAGCCGGGCGAGTCGATCGTGATCTTGGCGTCCCACGCCGAGTTGCCGTTAAGCTTCTATTATCGCGGGACGAACCGCCTCGTACCGCTGCCGGAACGGGACGACTTCTCGGATTATGTGTTGGAAAAGTCGCGACTGGAGAGTCCTGAACAGGTGCGCGAGGAGCTCGCCGGCAAGGCGTCTGACGAGGGACTGTTGTGGGTTTTCACTGATCGGCCGCCGGATTCGGTGTTTATGGGGCTTGATTTGAATTACGAGTTCTTGGAAGACGTGCTGACGCGGGACTACGTGCTCATGAACGAGCGCGATTTCTATCATGGGAAGCTCCGGCTATTCCAGACCCGCGGCGCGGTGTTGGCGAAGGGAAGCGGACTTCCTGGACGCTAGCGCGTTGGTGCGTATGCATCTGCACGCAGAGAGCGTGCTTCGATCTGGGCAGCGAAATGCGGATCAGACCGTGCGCTTGACGGACTGCGAGTGGCCGTGTAGGCTCGGCTGCGGGGAATCGTCAAATCGCGTCGGGGGGTAGCGTATGCCGAGGGTGGACAGTAGCGGTCTTCGCAGCCGGGAGACGCGTTTTGTTTTTGGAATTATCGCGTTGCACCTGTGCGTGGCGATCCCGCTTGCGCTGTATCTGAATATTTGGATCGACGAGGCCTATTCGCTGCGGACCACGTCGCGCGATCTTGCTTTCGCCATTCACAATAGCAGGCATTTCGAGCAGCAACCGCCGATTTATTTTGTGCAATTGTGGGCGTGGCGCGTGATCAATTCGTCGATTCCTTTCGCGCGACTGAATTCGATCCTCCTCGTTGCGCTTGCGCTGTGGGTGACGTACCTGGCGGCTCGGCGCTGGTTTGATGGGGTCTCGCCGCTCTGGGCCCTGGCGGCGCTCGCGGTGAATACCTACACGCTTTATGCCGCCTCGGAATTGCGCCCCTATTGCATGATCCTCCTTTTGTCGGCGCTGCTGCTCCTGTTGTTTTACGACGGGTTTTATGCCGAAGCCCCGCGGCGGCTGGCGCAAGTGGCTTACGCGGGGACCGCGTTGGTGTCTCTATTCACGTATTACTACTTGGGATGCATTCTTGTGGCCTGCGCCGCGGTCCTTCTGGCGGAGCGGCGCTGGCGGACATTGTTCCTCTACTGTGCTTGGATGATTGGCGTCGGCACGTTGTTCGTGCCGGGATTTCTTGCGACCACGGGCCACATTCACGCGGTCGCGCACGCTATTGGATCGCCGCCCACCCTGTTTCGGACGCTGAATTTTGTGTTGGGCCGGATTTTTGCGATGCCTTTCGCGCTGCCCCTCCTGGCCAGCCCGGTCCGCTGGGCGACGGGGTTGACGGTCATGGCGATCGTGTTCGGGTTCGCGTGGGCAGTGCGCGGGCGCATCACGCCGAAGGTGCGCGCGTTGTGGATCATTGTGGCGGTCATCGGCGGATTCTATTTTCTTGTCGTTCAGTTGGTGATGGGCGAGAGCGTGTTTCCGCGGCACTCCTTGGTGATGTTGGTGCCCACGTTGTTTGCTATGTTCGCGCTTTTCGGTCTCGCGGGAAGAGGGCAGACGCGGACTCTGGCGATGTGGTTGGTGGCGATGGCCGCGTTTAATGCCGCGGGGTGCGTGTACCAATTCGGCGACTTGGCGAAGCTTGGCGACTTCCGGCGGGTGGCGCGCTACATTGAATCGAAGGAGAAGCCGGGGCAGTCGATCGCCATCATCGCCTCGCACGCGGAGTTGCCGTTGGGCGCGTACTATCGCGGGACGAGCCGCGTAGTGCCGCTGCCTGCGCGGGACGATTTCTCCGGATACACCCTGGAGAAATGGCGCCTGGAGAGCCCGGAACAGGTGCGGCAGGCCTTGTCCGGGGCGGCCTCCGAAGAGGGCTTGCTGTGGGTGTTCACCGATCGTCCGCCGGATTCGGTGTTCCTGGGATTGGACCTGAATTTTGAGTTTCTGGAGGAGGTCTTGGCGGAGGACTACACGCTCGTCGAGGAAGTGAATTTCTATCACGGCAAGCTGCGGTTGTTCTCGAAGCGCAGCGTGGCATTGGCGAGCGCGACGCCGAAGAACTAAGCCGAGAGCCCTTCGATATGGGCGGCGATACGCTCTGCGGCTTTTCCGTCGCCGTAGGGGTTGGTCGCGCGGGCCATGCGGGCGTAGGCCTGAGGATCGTCCAGTAGGCCCTGCACAGTGCTGCGGATCGTTTCGCGTGAAGTGCCAGCGAGGACGGAGGTGCCCGCGGCGACGCCCTCGGGGCGCTCGGTGACTTCGCGCATGACGACGACGGGTTTGCCCAATGCCGGGGCCTCTTCCTGGATGCCGCCGGAATCGGTCAACAGGAGTGTCGATTTTTTCATGAGGTGGGAGAAGGCCAGGTAGTCCAAGGGCGCGATGAGATGCATGCGGTCCACATTCTTGAGCGTGGACTCGACCGCGGCGCGGACATTGGGGTTGGGGTGCACGGGGAAGATGAGCTCGATGTCGGCATTGGCCTCGGCGAGATCGCGCATGGCCAGGCACATCTGCTGGAAGGAATCGCCGAAACTCTCGCGGCGGTGCGCGGTGATGACGATGAGGCGATGGCCGTGGCCGGCGCCTTCGAGCAGCGGGTTGGTGAAGGTGTAGGGCCGCGAGGTCACGTGGAGCAGCGCGTCGATGACGGTATTTCCCGTGACGAAGATGTCTTCCGGCTTGACCCCCTCGCGCAGGAGGTTATCGCGCGCGCCGGTGGTAGGTACGTAGAAATAGTCGCTGAGCTGGTCCGCGAGGCGGCGGTTCATTTCTTCGGGGAAGGGGCGGAGCTTGTCGAAGCTTCGCAGGCCGGCCTCGACATGGCCGACTTTGACTTTTTCGTAGTATCCCGCGAGCGCGGCGGCGAAGCTGGTGGTGGTGTCGCCGTGGACCAGGATCAGGTCGGGGCGGGATCGGCGGATGACGTCGCGCATGCCCTCGAGGACGCGGGCGGTGACGGCGTAGATGTCCTGGTTGGCCTTCATGATGTTGAGGTCGTGGTGAATTGGCAGGCCGAAGACGTTGATGACGCTGTCGAGCAGATCGCGGTGTTGGGCGGTCAGGCAGATTTCGGCCGTGAGCGTGGGGCGGTGGAGGAGAGCGAGATAGACGGGGGCCATCTTAATGGCCTCGGGTCGTGTACCGATGACGAGTAGGACTTTCATCCCCGCGAGCGAGCAAGAAGCGGGCCGCGCTGTACAGCTCCAATGCCCGGTCTTTGTCAGCCATACCTCATGCGGCAAGCGGCCCTCGCGCCGGAATGGGTGACATCCTTTACTTGCGCAGGGTGACGCTCCCAAAAAGGTTGTCAGACGAGCAACATTATTGATCGATCTGGGCGATCGAAAGTGGCGGTCTTCCGGGGGCCAGCGTCGGTCTTGATTCGTAACTCTCATGACCACAATAGGTTAAGTCACGCGTATGTGCTCCTAATGATGCTTGGAACGAAACTTGCCATTTATTTCGCTGGGGAAGAGGCGGATTAGAGCAGTGTCTGAGACGGTATCATATTTTGGAAAGGGATCGGGCCGGCTGTTGGGTACCTATGGTCTATTTCAAGACGTCCTGGATTACGAATTGTCCTGCGCCGAGCGGTATCGCCGATTTGTAAGCCTGGTGATGATTCGGGGTGCATCGGCCGAGTCGCCTGTGCTCCGAATTCTCGCGGATCGCATCCGAAATAGCGATCTCTTGGCGGATAAAGAGTCCCATCTAGTCGTCCTGATGAGCGAGACCGATCGCGGCGGGGCGACCGTGGCTATTGAGCGTTTTCGCGAGTTTTGTGCCGAACACCCCTTGTGGTTTTCCTCGGTGACCTTTCCCCAAGACGCCGGCAGCGCAGCCGATTTGGTCCAAGCGGGCGAGCGTCGGCTCGAATTGGCCTGTCAAGATCGTCCCGGCGCGGTCGTCGCGGCTGACTAAGGCGGGACGCTCGCGCGGGTACCGTCCCACCGCGTTATCGACCGACCCTGCGTCGGCCGTGGTTTTCCATCGCTAATCCGCACGCTCTGCCCCTTCGTTTTGTCAACAATTTCCAATTTTTGGCCGTTATCGTGTACCATTGCTCTGTGGCGTTGAATAGGGTTCAGAGTTGACAAACATTTACGTAATCTTGTTTTTTTCTTTATTCCAAATTAATGGTCACTGAATATATTGGGTGACAATGTCGGCTTAATTCCGGGGGTCATTGGGGCGTGCCTGAAGTTTCCGTGGGGACATACGAAAGCACCAGACGCGAGAAGCACCGAATCCTGTTGGTGGAGGATGCTCGCGAACTGGGCGAGGCGCTCACCCAGCAATTCGAAGTGCTGGGGTATGAGTGCGCGGTGGCCCACACCTGCGACGCGGCCCGGCAGAATCTGAACCGCTCGACCTATGCGGCGGCGCTGATCGATCTGGGGCTCCCGGACGGGCGCGGGCTGGATCTTCTCGGCGACCTGACGAAAATCGCGCCTCAGACCGTGCCGATTATTCTGACGGGGGACGCCGCGTCCGAGACGATCATCCAGGCGATGCGGATGGGTGCCTTCGACTATTTGCTCAAGCCGATTGATTTGACGACACTTCGGGCCTCGGTGGGCCGCGCGATTATGCACCACGAGGCAATTCGCGATCGTGCGATCCTGGTCGAATTGCTCAAGACGGAGCGCGACCATCTGCGCGAGCGCATCGAGGAGGCGACGGCGGACATCCGCGAGCAGGCCAATCGTATCGAGAGGGCCAACGCGATGCTCACGGCGCTGGTGGAGGTGAGTCAGCTCGCATCGCAATTTATGACCGACGAAGGTCTGCTGCGCGCGGTTTACGAGACGCTGGAAAAGCATTTACCTTTGCAAGCCTTCGTGCTGGGCGACGTGGGTGCGCTCGAATTCATTGGTGTTACCCGTCGCGAGGACACGATTCACGTTGTAACGACAAAGGGGATGATCCCCTCGTTGGCGAAGCTTAAGGACGGCACGGCGGAACCTTACGTGGTCCAAGGCCTGCGGCAGAATATGGGCCTGGATTCCTCGGCCTGGCACGCGGTCATTGTCGAGCCGGAATTTTGGGGCCGGCCGGTGTGCTCGGTGGCGTTTTTTCTCGGGGCCGAAGACGCTCCCAGCGACGGGGTACGCGAATTCCTGAAGATGTGCGGTCGGTTCGTGGCCTTCGAGTGGCAGCGATCGCGCTTGCTCCTACACGGCGCGCAGCAAGCCGGGCTGGGAAACATTGCGCACGAACTCGCGCGCACGTTTTTGCATACCTTGACGGCGGTGCGCACGACCGCCGAAGTGTTGACCGAGTGGGCGGACACGGACGACTCGCGCGAGGGTCTTCAAATCATCGGTCGGCAGGCGGAGTACTTGGCGGAGCAGGCGCAGTCGTTTCACAAGCTGGCGCAGATGCGATCG
>VFKU01000926.1 GCA_009885415.1 Rhodothermota bacterium | reverse complement strand
GCCTACAAGAGTGGGCGCAAGTTTCGATAGACGTGCTTCTCACAATGCCAAGTTTGCCGCGGATGCGTGCTCGCGCGCGCCATGTCGCGCCGGAGCCGTCGAAAGATGGGAGAGAAATTCCTCGACAGTCATCTTCGAGTCGCGAATGATCTTGCGGAGCGTGCCAATTCGGACGGTGTCGTGGTCGGGCACGACGAAACGATGTGCGGGTGCTCGCGGAACATCATCATGTGACTGCCGCGTTGGCGGTCGAACATGAACCCGGCTTTCTCGAGCGCCCGCCGCACTTCCCGGCCCGACAGGTCCGTCGGGAGTCTTCGTGGCGTCATGCGCCGGCGTCGATCTCGATGGCCGCGGTCGCGACCTCGCGCGGCAACGGCTCGCCGCGCTCTCGGAAGTGTTCGGCGTAGAGTTCGGCTGCTTCGCGAATGTTGGCCAGAGCTTCGTCCCGAGTGTCGCCTTGAGAGATGCAACCCGGCAGCGCGGGGATACTTACGACGTAACCACCATCGGATTCCTGTTCAAAAACGACCGTGTAGATGCGCGAACTCACGTCCCGCTCCTTCGATTTGGATTTGCATTATGAGTACACCAGTTTTTATGCGGTCGTTGTGGATGCCGCAGTGACAGGATGGCCGCGATTCAGTATACTGGCCGCGTCGAGCGGAGCGATATTCTCACGGCTGCGGGGGCGACGTGGAACAATCTCGGGGGACTGCCAGCGTCACAATCGCGCTGCTCACGCGTGATGCTGGATCGCTGTTAGATCGCGTACTGGCGGGAGTGGCCGCGCAGGATACGGCGCGCGACCTCGAGTTGCTTGTGCTGGATTCGGGTTCGACGGACGCTACGCTCGAAATCCTGCGTGTGCACGGTGCTCGCATCATTCACACGAGCCCGACGGGTTTTGACTTCGGCCGGAGCCGTGACTTGGCCTACCAGCATGCGCACGGCGAGATCGTCGTGAATCTTTCACAGGACGCGGTCCCCGCGCACTCGCGTTGGCTGGAAAATCTTGTGGCGCCGCTGGCGGATTCTCAAGTAGCGATTTCAAGCGGCGCGTCCATTCCTGATCCTGAGCGCGAGCACCCGCAATTTCCCTGGGAGCGCAACGGCTGGTTTTATTTCACGCGCGAGATGACGAAATTCCGTAGCGCACACGGGCGAGGGGTGTCGTTTTCCAATTCGGCGGTGCGCCGCGCGGTGTGGGAGAAGCTGCGCATCGATCCGCAGGCGCTGGGCGAGGATTTTCAGTTTCAGATGAAGGTGCAACGCGAAGGTCTGGGCGTGGCCTTCCCCGCCCACGCGGAGGTCTTGCATCATCACGACTACGATCTGCGCGGTTTGTGGGGACGCTGCCGGAACGAAGGCCTCGCGATGCGGCAGATGGGCTTTAAGTACACGGCGGGCGATTTCGCCTGCGATCTCGCGAGCCCGGCTAAATATGTACAGTGGCTGCGGGAGATTCGATATCGCAGGATGAACAGCGCGGCGGCCGCCTTGTTTCCTGTTCTGCGTCCGCTGGCGGTGTATGCCGGGGCGAGATTCGGCCGGTCTTATCGGCCCTACTCGCACCGTTTGGAGGAAGCGGCGTGAAACACTTCGCTACGCTGGACTCCACAAGGCTGAGCGGCCCGCGATGACCTTCGAGCACATCCTCGTCAAGATGATCATGCGCTTCGGCTCCGAGGCGTCGGTGAATCGCGCGCTGCGCCGGCTGGGGATGCGTATCGGCGAGGGCACGCGTTATTACTCGATGCGGCTGCCGGGCGAACCCTGGCTCGTGCGCATCGGGGAGCGTTGCCTCATCGCGTCGGACGTTACGTTCATCACGCACGATGCGAACACCGTGTTTCAGCACAAGTACGCATCGCTCACGAGTTTCGGCCGGATTGACGTGAAGGACAATAGCTATATCGGCGTGAACGCGACGATTCTGCCGAACGTGACCATCGGACCGAACTCGGTCGTTGGCGCGTGCGCGGTGGTGACCAAGGACGTGCCGCCGGAGGTGGTGGTCGCGGGGAACCCCGCGCGCGTCGTCTGCACGCTGGCGGAGTACGAGGCCAAGTGTGTCGCGGGTCATCTCGACGTGCCCAAGGACCGCCGTGCGCTGCGCAAGGCGCTCGAGGAACACTTCTGGGGGACGGGCGCGTGAGACTCGCGCTGCTCAAAGGCAATCGCTTCGCCCCGTGGCATTTGCAGGCCTTCAATTTGTTGCCGGACACGGAAGTGGTCGCCTTCCGCGCGGAGTCGGAAATTCAGCAGGTCTTCGAGGGGCAGGACGACGGCTCCGCGGCCTTCGTCGTCGAGCCGATCTACTTCGACACGCAGGCCGGCCCCGCACTCGCGCGCATGAAAAACATTTTTCTCACGCGTTACCGCGAGCGCGAGCCGCGCATCGTGCCTTTCTCCGAGCGCCTGCGCGGCTTCGACGTGATCCACACGTGGGAGCTGTTCAGCGACTGGACCGCGCAGGCGTTGGAGGCGCGCGAGCGCTTCGGCATTCCCGTGGCGGTGATGGTGTGGGACAATATCCCCTTCAACATGGAACGCGATGCGGAGCGCCGCCGCCTCAAGGAGCGCGCGGTCGCCGCGGCGGACGTGTTTATCGTCCACACGGAGCGCTCGCGGCGGATGCTCGAGATGGAGCAAGTGCCCGCGAACAAAATCGTGACGATCGATCCTGGCGTGGACACGCGCGCCTTTTCGCCGGGCCCTCGCGATCGCGCGGCGCTCGGCCTGCGCGACGACGAATTCGTGATTCTCTTCGTGGGTTGGATGCTCCCGCGCAAGGGCATCGACTTTCTCGTGCTGGCGCTGCACGAGTTGATCCGCGATCCGGCGCTGGCGAAGCTCAAGTTCCGGCTGGCCGTCGTCGGGACCGGGCCGGGTCGCGATCGCGTCGAGCGTCTGCTCGCGCGCACGAAGCTGACGGCGCGGTGCAGCTTCCTCGGTTCGGTGACGTACGACCGCATGCCAGCGGCCTTTCGTGCGGCGGACGTGTTCGTCCTGCCCAGCATCGCGACGCCAGAGTGGCAGGAGCAGTTCGGCATGGCGATCATCGAGGCGATGTCCTGTGGCGTGCCGGTGGTGACCACGCTCAGCGGCGCGATTCCGGAAGTGACGGGCGATTGCGCGGCGCTGTGCCAGCCGAATGATTTCGTCTCGCTCTATCAAGCGATCAAGGACCTCGCGCTGAATCCCGAGAAGCGGCGGGCGATGGGTGAGGCCTCGCGCAAACACGCGCTCACGCGCTTCACGCTCGAGGGTTTTGCCAAGAACCTCGCCGCGATCTACGCGCCGCTGGTGAAGGCCCGCCGATGAACGAGGCCACATTTTACGAACAGTGGGGCCCCGTCGCGCGGCGGGTTCTGCGCGCGGGACACTTCGCGCGCTTTGTGGCCAAGACGTCGCTCGGACTGCGGCCATCTCTCTTAGTCGAGCTGCGTTGGCGCCTCGGCGACGAGATCATGGCGCTGCCAATCTTTGAGGCGCTGCGCCGCAAGTGGCCGCACGCGCGCGTCGAAGTCTTGACGAATCAGCCGGACTTGTTCATGGATCATCCTTTCGTGGACGCGGTGAATCCGGCCGCACCTTCGCCGGATGTCTACTACCTCTTGCGCGGCGCGCCGCACGACGTGCATCGGCTGACGCATTACGCGCGCGAGGCGGAGGTGCCGGTGCCCGACGCCCGTCCGCGACTGTATTACCAGGACTGGAGCTCGCCGCTCCTGCACGAACTGCCCGAAGGCGACGGCCCCTTGATCGCGATCGCGCCCGGCGCGAGCTGGTCGACGAAACGGTGGCCGGCGGATTCGTGGCGCTCTCTTGCGCGCGAACTCGAAGCGCGCGGCTGCCGCGTGTTTGAAGTTTGTGGAGCGGGGGAGAGTGTTGGCCTCGCGTGTTCCTTTGCCGGGCGGACGACCGTGCGCGAGGCCGCCGTCTTGCTCCACGCGGCGCAGGCCGTCGTCGCGAGCGATTCCGGCCTCATGCACCTCGCGCGCGCCGCCGATGCGCCAGTGGTTGCGTTGTTTGGCCCGACCGATCCTGCGCTGCTCATCGGCGACGACGGCGGCGTTCAACGGCTCGGAAACGGCCGCGCCTGCGCCGGGTGCTGGAACGCGGGGCGCATGCGGACTCCGGGCCAGTGTCCGATCGGCGAGCCCGATTGTCTCAGTACGATTTCGGTGGAGCAGGTGGCCGGGCGCGTGTGGACGGCGCTCGGGCGCGGGTGAAGCCGGATGCGCGTGTTGTTCTTGACGCTGTACCCTGAGTCCATGGCGAGTCCGCGCTACCGCGTGCATCAGTTCCTGCCATTTCTGAGCGAGCACGGCGTCGAATGCACGGTGGCCTGCCCATTTTCCGAGCAGGACTTTGTTCGCTTGAGGACGCAGGCGTTCAACGGCCGAGCGCGAAACTATCATCTACACGAGTTGCGCGTGCGTACGATGCAAATCGTCGGCGCGCGGCGTTACGATGTCGTGTTTCTCCAGAAGGCGGTGATGTCGGCGTATGTGCGCGGGTTCGCGGGGCTGCTTCGGCGCGGCGCGCGGCGATTGGTCTACGATAT
>VFKU01000419.1 GCA_009885415.1 Rhodothermota bacterium | reverse complement strand
CTGCTGGTGGCGGTGCAGACCGGTCTGCGCCTGTCCGAGATGACGAGTCTGCGTCGGCAAGATCTTACGCTCAGCACCGGTGCGCATGTCCGCTGTCAGGGCAAAGGACGCAAGGAGCGTTGTACTCCGCTGGCCAAGCAAACCGTGACCGTACTCAAAGCTTGGTTGGGAGAACCCGCCCGAAGCAACTCCGATATCCTGTTTCCCAACACGCGGGGAGGCCGACTGAGCCCGGATGGCGCGCAGTACCTGCTCGCCAAACACCTGGCAGTGGCCCGGCAGCCATGCCCTTCACTGCGGCAGAAACGAGTGTCTCCTCATGTGCTGCGTCACTATGTACTGTTTCTGACTATGTCTCGTCCTGCCACGCAGGCCTCGTTTTACCGGCAGTCGCGCGAGGCCCCACCGACATAGTATTGACTCCTTTGTCATCCCCGTGCAGGGGGAAAGGAGTCCACCGTGAAATGCGTCATCAATGACCAAGTGGTTCTATCGCGAGCCCCGGAGGGCCCGCTTGCGGCACACATCGGCGCGTTTGCCAAATCGCGAAGCGCGCAGGGATATGCCGCGTATTCGATTCACCGGCAGGTTCTGCTCGCTGCGTGTTTCAGCAACTGGCTTAAACAAAAGGGAGTCGGACTACGCCACATCAGCTCCGATCATCCCTCGCGATATTTGCGTTATCGCACTCGACGGGTGCGGCCTTGCCCGGGTGATGCTGCCGCGCTCAGGCACCTCATTGATTTTCTGCGCCGTGAGGGCGTGATTGCCGCCGAGAAGGTATCAGCACGCCGACTGACCCCGGCGGAGCGCTGCGCGCAAGCGTACGCGCAGTACTTGCGCGAAGCGCGAGCCCTGGCCAGAGCAACGATCGTCAACTACGTGCCGTTCATTCGTGGGTTTCTCACGGATCGTTTCGGCGACGGGCCCGTGATGATCTCACGACTAAGCGCCTGCGATGTCGTGCGATTTGTCCAGCGCCAAGTGCCGCATTTGCATCTGAAGCGCGCGAAGCTCCTTACCAGCGCGTTGCGTTCCTTCCTGCGTTACGCGCGCTATCGCGGAGAGGTGACGCTGGATTTGGCTGCTGCCGTTCCCGT
>VFKU01000389.1 GCA_009885415.1 Rhodothermota bacterium | reverse complement strand
GAGCGCCGGGGGCGAGATGGGAAGAATAGGAAGAATGGGAATGTGGGGCGGACGGCGGCGATGCGCGGCCGCGGTTGATCGTGATTGGTGCGCGGGTGCGATGGGGGCGGTTGGGCTGGTATCGTGGGGCGCAGGGGGTTTGTCATGGAATTTATTCGCGTCGGATATTTGCGTGACATGGACCGGGTGCGGATGAAGTCCTTCCGTATGTTGGGGCGTGTGGTTGCGGTGATCCGGGAGGCGGACGGGAGTTTGTGGGCGACGGAGATCGCGTGCAAGCACCAGAACGCGGACCTGGTGAACGAGGGGCGTTGGAACGGCGACGTGGTCACGTGCACGCGGCACGGGTGGAAGTATGACCTGCATACGGGGCAGTGCCTGAACCAGAATTCGGCGCCGTTGCGGCGGCACCACTTGAAGGTGATGGCGGGCGAGTTGCATGTTTCGATTCATCCGATCGAGGTCGAGGTGAAGGAGGAGGAGCCGATGCCGGAGATTGTGATTCGTCCGAAGGGGGAAGCGTAGGGGACAAGGTGGATGGGAATGAGGGGAAGAATGGGATTTATGGGATATTGAAAAGTAGGGGTGAGTTGCGGGGGATGTTAAGCGGCGCTGTTGGCCTTCCAAAAATAATAAGACCTATAGGACTCATCGGTCCTATAGGTCTTTGGATTTAGATTGATCGCGAAGAGTCGGGATGGTTTTTCGATCTACTTTCCGTACTCCTGGATGAGGATGTTTTTGAAGGAGAGGTCGGTCGTCGGGTCGTGGCCTTGCAGGTTGATGGTGCCGGCTTTGTCGACGTAGCCCGACTTGCCGTCGGCGTTCGCGCTGATGGCGCGCTCATCGAGATAGTCGCTGACTTGGTAGCCGTCTAGCCAGACGGCGGCGTGGTTCTCGTTCACTACGATGGTCTTGGTAAACCACTGGCGATCGCTGGTGACGACTTTGCGCGAGTTCTGGTTGCCGTAGTTGCCGCCGGTGCCGTAATCGACGGGCTTGGTGCGGTCGTCGCCCTGCCACTGGTTGCGTAGCTGCGATTCGTAGCCTTTCCAGAATACGCCGACGGGCGTGCGGAAGAAGACGCCGCTGTTGAGGTGGTCGCCGTTCGAGTAGACGTCGATCTGGAAGGTGAAATCGCGGAAAGTCTTGGCGGTCTCGATTTGGCCGTTGCCGTTCTTGATGTTGAGCGCGCCGTCGACGACGGAGAAGACGGACTTGCGGTCGGGGATGGCGTTCCAGCCTTTGAGGTCTTTGCCGTTGAAAAGGGGCTCCATGCCGAGGGGCCGGAGTTTCACATTTTTCATTGCGACGTTGGCGGCGCCGTTATGATGATAGAGCAGCCCGATGCGGCCGGTCTTGTTCGTGCCGGGGGTGGCGTCGGCGGCTTTGCCGTCGAGTTCGACGGTGACTTTGTTTCCTTTTGCAGAGACGTGGACGGTGTGCCAGGGCGAGCCGCTGCCTTTGGCTTCGCGGAGCCAGAGCACGCCGGAGCCGTTTTCGCTGGGGTGGCCTTCGAGGCTGCCGTGGAAGACGAGACCGGTGGAGCACTCTTCTTTGAGTTTGATCTCGGCGGTCAATTCGAAGTCTTGAAACTTCGAGGTGGTGGCGATGAGGCCGCCGGTGCCTTCGGCGGCGGAGAGCGCGCCGTCGGCGACGGCCCACTTCGCATCGCCCATGGCGGTCCAGCCGAAAGTGGTCTCGCCGTCGAAGAGATTGATCCACTGGCCGTCTTGCGCGTGGGCCGTGGTGACCGCGGTGCAGAGCGCCAGCGTGAGGAGGAGGGTGGTTCGCGTTGCGAATCGCATGTGAAGAGTCCCCTGTGGGTTGGTTTGGGCGGGATTATCGCGCGGGGGGAGGGGAGAGTCAATGCGGGTGATCGGCGGGCGAGGCGGTTCACGCGGAGAAGGAGAGACGCGGAGAGGGAAATAATGGGACGTATGGGACTTATGGGACTTATGGGACGGACGGATTAGGTGCCATGACGACGAGGAGGGTGGCGTTTTCGTTGGAGCGGTTTTCGACACCGTGGGGGAGGCCGGCGGGGGCGATGGCGAGTTGGCCGGGGGCGAGAGGAAGGGTTTCCTCGCCAAGGGTGACGTGGGCGGTGCCGGTGAGGGCGTAGTAGAGCTTGTCGTTGTGCGCGTGGCTGTGAATTTTTTGTGACTGGCCAGGTTTGAGGCAGTATACGTCGCAGAAAAGATTTGGCGACTCGAAGAGGTTTATTTTTTTCATTTTTTCGTCGTTGAAGATTGCAGCGAGTATGGGGTCCTTGATCAGATTGGACATACGGGGACTCCTTCGTAAATCTCTTTGGAGGGCGCGATGAATCGATTCACTCTAGCGTATTTGGTTGTGATTTTCGCGTTACCCTCGATGGGATTTGGGGAGGATTCGGGGAAGGTAATCGCGGAGCGGGTGCAGCAGCTTCGGGCGGACACGGTGTGGAAGGCGGTGCGGGAGATTCCGCTTCAGTTCGATGCTTATCATCCGCAGGGGATGGCGATCGTGAACGGCGAGATTTTCGTGTCGTCGGTTGAGGTGATCGATCGTTCGCAGCGCAAGGGGCGCGCGCATGTGTTCAAGGTGGGGCCGGAAGGCGGGCTGATCGCAGAGACGATCTTGGCGACGGACGCGAATTATCATCCTGGCGGCATGGATTTTGATGGAGAGTGGTTGTGGGTGGCGGCGG
>VFKU01000457.1 GCA_009885415.1 Rhodothermota bacterium | reverse complement strand
TAGTAGCCGAAGAACACGTCGGGGACCGTCGCCTCCGGGTCGGCGATCATGGGGTGCGCGGGGCCGAGGTACTGCGGGCCGGTGTAGTACGGTGGCAGCAGCGGCGAAAGCGGGATGGCGTCGGAGACGTGCTTCCATGCGGCGCGCAGGTGTGGCCCCGCTTGGCCGCCCACGAGGCGCTCGGCGAACTGTTTCAGGAATGTTTCTTTGTCGGGTGTCGGCGTCCACCAAGCATACTTGGAGACTTCAGCCGCGCTGGTTCCATAATTCGCACGGAACGCGGGAAAGATCCACGCCCCGCTCGCGCCGCAGGACGCCAGGGCCTCCGCCCGATCCACCCAGCGATCCATGCAGGGGATGTGCGGCAGGCTCGGCGCCTCGAAGGCGAGTTCGGGTTCGCTCTTGAGGTACACGTGTATGCCTGCCTTGTTGCATGCCGCGATCTGCGCCTTGGCGCGTTCGCCGGGGCCGATGAGGTCGATGCTGTAGTCCCAAAGGTGCTTGTTCACGCCGCCGGGTTTCTGGACGTATTCGTCCTTCTCAATCTCCGTCAGCAGGGCGACGCCGGGTTTGAGCTTCTCGATCAAGCCCAGCTGCGCGGCGTCCGCGGACCAAACATGTTGCGCGGAATAGGGCCAGACGACAACTTCGGCCTTGTGCGAGACGCTGCGCGCGGCGGCGGCGAGGCGGTTGCACAGGTTCGCAACGACCGTTTCCGCGCCGAGGGCCTCGCAACGCGGGCAGTTGGTATGTCCCTTCTCGACGCCGAAGGGGCGCATGAAGCAATGATAAAAACCCTCGCCGCCGATGATGATGACGATGCCGCTCAATTGCGGGTCGGCCTTGAAGAGTCCCTGCACGCTCTCCGCGAGCCATTGCTGCACGAGCGGATGCTCGGTGCAGAGCACGAACTCGCCGTCCGCGCGCCAGGTGCGCGCGCCGCGAATCTCCGGGTGCGCGACGAATACGGGATCGTTCTCCGGAAACTTCTGCCGGATGTCGAGAAAGGCGTAGGTTTTCAAACCGTGCGCGCGCGCCTCGGCGGACGCCGCGCGGTTCTGCTCGGGCAAACCCGGCACGTGGTTCTGTTCGAGCAAGCCCGGCGCACGCCGCACAGCCAGCTCGGGGATCGCGTCGGAGGTGGACAGCGCGTACAGGCTGCCGCCGCCGGAGAGGACCGCGTTGTAGCCCATGAACACGAGCTCGCGGTTTGAGCCGTTCTTCGGCACGCTGCCAAGCCGTACTTCCAAGCGGGGCCGATAGGTGGTCTCGCCGGCTGCCAAGAACGGCGCGCCGCGAAACCCGATGCGATCGACCAGTTGCACGATCGCGTCGCGCAGTCCTTCGGGCGACGGGCTCGACAGCGCGATGCGCTGCGGCTCGATGCGAATGACGAAGCCTTCGGGCTGAAGTTTGCGAATCTTCGCCGCGTCGTCAAGCGCGATCACGTGTTCTGCGCTGCGCGCTTCACCTTCGACCGCGCGACGGGTCGCGAGCGTGACGCCCATGCGGCGCTGCATGAAGTCGGCGAAGTAACCGGCCATGCGTTCGGCGACGGGCGACGGCGCCGCGGGCAACTCAAGCGTCCAGCCGTTCTCTATGACCACTTCGCCCGCGCGCAAAGCGGCTTTCGGATCGCGGACGAAGCGCGCGAAGTAGTCCTTCGAGATCAGCGAGAAGGGGCTCGCCGCGTAGGCCGCCTCGGTGTCCCGCCCGAGCCGCGCGCCGATCTCCGCCAAGGTCTCGGCCGGCTTTTCCTGGGCGTGAGCGATGGGCCCCGCCACAAAAATCAGTCCCATGGCGAACAGGGCGGGCGCGAAACAACGTCTCATGCGGACTCCTCGTGCGGCGGATTGCGCCGACGCGCGAGTCTAGCGGGGGTGGGGCGGAGTATCAACGACGGCCTCCCCCTGTAGCGCCGGCTTCCAGCCGGCGTGGGAAGACCCGCGATCCCGTACCTCGCGGAACAACCCCCAACGCCGCCAGGATGGCGGCGCTACGGTTTCGTGTCGGCGCTATGGTCGGTGTCGTCTATATACATGTGCGCGTGTGTTGCATTACGTTCGAAATCGTCAGTCGCGGGACAAGGGGAAAACTGTTGACAAGACGCTATGAAATCCGCCGCGAGTTGGGTCATTGACGGCCCGGGTGATCTGGGATAGATTGAAGCCTGTCATAGACTTGGCTAGATCGCGGTCCTTGAGAGGCTGACTACGCCCGCGTCTCCGCAAGCGATAACTGCGGCTACGGCAACGGTACAAGCGGCGCTGAAAACGAGAGGTGTGTGCTGGCGGCCGGTTTTTCGACGCAGCGGCGAGGAAATTTCGATTTCAATCGAACTAAGAAACTGAGGTGAGACCATGTCGAAGCGAATGCAGTGGGCGGTAGCAGGACTCGTTACGATTGCGGTCTTTGGTGCAGGAGCGTTCTACGCGCTCAGTGGAAGAAATACCGCGCCCGACTCCGCGCAGCGATTGGCCGCTGCTCCCGAAACGGCACCCACGCCGAAAATCGAGAGTACGAAGGTCGTGTCCGCTGAGCCCGCGCCGGAGGAGGAAGTCGCAGCCCCGGAAGCTGAGGCGAGTGTAGCGCCCTCTCCCTCGACGTCGGAGCGCGCGACGCGCCAAGGCCGGGGGCGCATTTTCGGAAAGGCGGTCGCGCCGGCAGAAGGGCGCGGGCTGCCGATTACGGTGGCGCTGCATTTGGTGGACTCAAAATCGCCGGAGGTGTCATACGAGGACAACCTCGTCGGCAAAGCGGAGGCGGCCGCGGCGGACGGTGCCTTCGAGTTCACCGGCCTGCCGATGGGGGAGTACGTGCTGCTGGCCTCGGCGACGGGCTACACGATCAACGGCGCGGCGCGTCTGGAAGCCAAACGCATCGAGCGCGAGGTGACGCTGACCCTGGTGCCCGGCGGGAACATCGCCGGGCGCGTCGTCAATCAGAATCAGGAGCCGGTCGCGGGTGCGCATGTCTTCGTCGGCGGGTGGAACATTCAGGGGCAACAACTCGACGCGCCCCGCGACCGCTCGCTGGCCTCGCAGCGCGTGACGGATGCGACGGGGGCCTTCACGATCGAGAACTTGCGCAAGTCCTTGAACAACGAGCCAGGGTACCGGCTGGCGGTGAAGGCGCCGGGCTACGCGACGCTGGTGAGCGACTACTTCCAGGCGGGGGCGCAGGGCATCACGCTGGTGGTGAAGCCGGGCGGGGTGGTGAGCGGACGGCTGGCGGTGAAGGCGCCGGGCTACGC
>VFKU01000277.1 GCA_009885415.1 Rhodothermota bacterium | reverse complement strand
TTCCTGCTCGAGCGCGGGGCCGATCCCAACCGGCCCAATACCGAAGGTTGGTGCGCCCTCCATCAAGCCGCCAAAGACGGAAACATTCCCGCGGCCCGCGTGCTCCTCGCGGCGAAAGCCGACGTCAACAAGCGCGGATCGCAGGAGTGGACATCGCTGCATGTTGCCGCAGAAACGAATCATCTGGAGATAGTGAAACTCCTCCTCGAAAACGGCGCGGACAAGAGCCTGAAACTCAAGGACGGCCGGACGGCCCTGGACATCGCGGAGAAGCACGGGTTCTCCGATATTGTCGCCCTGCTCCGCTGAAGGCTGGCTAGCCCGCAGCGGACTCGTAATCGAAGCTCACCAGTTCGCCGCTCTGCGTTTCGTAGCGAAACTCAATCGGATTGCAACAAACCTCGCAATCCTGCACGAAAGACTGCGAGCCCGCCGTGAGATCAATCTGAATCACGCTCGTCCGCCAACAATGCGGACAGGTGTATTTCTGTTCAGCGAGCATGGCTATTTCGAGTCGCCCGCCTTGATCCAGTCCTTGTTGAAGGTCGCGTATTTTATCGACTTGCCTTTTACTTCGCCCTCGCGCGGGCGGTCGATGAAGTAGCTGTAGGTCGCGTGCAACATCCCCTTGTCGTCCTGCGTGATGGACGGATAATGAAAGGCTCCCTCGCCGGGTTCGCGCAACTCGAGATGCCGCTGCCATTTCCAGGTGCGGCCCTCGTCGTCCGAGAGGGCGACGACCAGCGAGTGCCGCCCGTTCGGGAGGTCGTTGTAGATGCAGACCCAGTCGCCGTCGCTGAGATTGGCGAGTTCGAGACCCGCGCCGGGGTTCGGTAGCTCAGGATGATCGGTGACTTTGCTCCAGGTCTCGCCGCGGTCCTTCGACTCCGAGACGTGTACCTTTTTCGGCGCCGGCCCGTTGTCGCGCATGTACGCCACGAGCGTGCCGTCTTTACGCTGCGCGAAGCTGGGCTGGATGTTCCCGCCTCCCACGATCGGCTCGCTGAAGTGCCAGTTCGCCCCGAGGTCGTCCGTGATGCCGACGTTCGAGATCGAGAAGCCGTCGGAATACAGCCCGACCAAGAGTCGACCGTCCGCGAGGAACTTCGGGTGCGCGCGCGTGAACCAGCCGAGCCGGCTGGTGAGCTTGTCAGCGGCCTGCGTGTAGTTGCCCTCGGCCCATTTCTGGATCGGTGCCGGCCAGGGCTCCGGCTGGCCAACGTACTCCTCCGTCTTCGCTTTAATCTTCGCCGCGAAGTCGTCCGGTTGCTTGACGTGCATCACCTCCATGTAGTCCCACTTCGGCGCGCCCTCGGGCTGCATAAAGTCGCTCGACACCTTGTACTTCATCAGCGCCGACTCCCAGGTGTTCGCCTGGATCGTCGGCCACAGCAACCAAAGCCGCTGTTTCGGGTCGATGATCATCGTGCAATTCGTGTCTGGGAAACCCGGCGTGTCGGCCATCGCAAAGGGCTGCGTCCATTTCCCCGTCGCCGCCACAAGCCGCGCGCCGAGGATCTCGACGTCGTCCTCCTGCCGCTCGCCCGAGCCGTGGAACCAGCAAACCAACTTGTCGCCGTTCGGGCATACGACAACGGCGGAGCCGTGGTTGTGCCAGTCCTCAAGTGGAAAAATTAGCTCCGAGCTCAGCACCGACTTCTCTGCCGCACTTGCCGCCAACGAAACCAAGAACACTAATCCGATCCGCATGAACATTTCGCACCCCCTCAATCATTTAGCGCCGAAAACCAAATAAACCCGATAAATAAAGAATCTACCTTGTTTCGCAACCACACTTTTCACGCCGTCCGATGAGCGCTTGAGGTCTCTTCGGAGCAGTCCGTCCTTGAGCGCCCTTGTTTCGCGCCGCACATTTCGCGCCGCGCGCAGTGCAACAAGGCGGTGCATATATATGGGACAAGCGAAGGGAGGAACTCAGACTCCGAACTGGCGCATGTGGTGATTTATGTGAACCCCGTTCAACTGGCTCCATTTCCATAGCGTAAGCGGGCCGAGGATCGGGTGCACCGTGGCATTGTCCGGCGTTTTCTCGAGGGCGTCGACGAAACGGCCCATCGCGCTGAGGAGGCCCTTGCGTTCGCCTTCGAAGTCGAAGTCTGCGGGCGGGCTCCAGTAGTCGGGGGCCTTGATGCGCCCGCCGGGCCATGTGGTCAGGACGCGCGCGATGACGAAGAAGAGAATGTCGCGGATGATCGGCTTG
>VFKU01000521.1 GCA_009885415.1 Rhodothermota bacterium | reverse complement strand
TCGAGGAGCGCATCAAGGCCGTGATGAACGAAGTCAAGCGGGCCAAGACCACGATTCTGTTCATCGACGAATTACACACGCTGGTCGGAGCCGGCGGCGCGGAAGGGGCTATCGATGCGAGCAACGTGCTCAAGCCGGCTCTCAGCCGCGGAGAGTTGCAGTGCATCGGCGCGACCACTTTGGACGAATACCGCAAGTACATCGAGAAGGACGCGGCACTCGCGCGCCGCTTCCAGACGATCATCGTCGAAGCGCCCAGCGTGGCGCAGACGGTCGAGATCATCAAGGGCCTGCGCGACAAATACGAAATCCACCATCGCGTAAAGTTCTCCGACGAGGCGGTCGAGGCCGCGGCGAAGCTGTCCAACCAGTACATCACCGATCGCTTCCTGCCCGACAAGGCGGTGGACGTCATCGACGAGGCCGGCAGCCGCGCGCGGCTCCAGATCACGACGCGGCCCGCCGAACTCAAAGAGCTCGAACAACACATCGGCCGGGTCACCCAGGAAAAAGAGTCGGCTATTCGCAGCCAGGAGTACGAAAAGGCCGCCGGCCTGCGCGACCAGGAGCGCACGCTCATTGCCAAGCTCGATGAGAAGAAGCGCGACTGGGAACGCAAGCGCGACTCGGCGGAGACCATAGTCACCGCCGAGGACATCGCGGGCATCGTGTCGAACTGGACCGGCGTGCCGCTGATGAAGCTCGAGGAGAAAGAGTCTTCGCGGCTGCTGCGCATGCGCGAAGAGTTGCACCAGCACGTCATCGGCCAAGACCCCGCGATCGACGCGATTACGCGCGCCATCCAGCGTTCGCGCGCCGGCCTGAAGACCGGCAAGCGGCCTGTCGGCTCGTTTTTGCTGCTCGGCCCGACGGGCGTGGGCAAGACGCTCCTCGCCAAGACGCTGGCCAACTTCCTCTTCGGCAGCGAGAACGCGCTCATTACGATCGACATGTCGGAGTACATGGAGAAGTTTGCCGTGTCGCGCCTGGCGGGCGCGCCTCCGGGCTACGTGGGCTACAACGAAGGCGGCCAGCTCACCGAGCAGGTCCGCCGGCGTCCCTACTCCGTCGTGCTTTTCGACGAGATCGAAAAGGCGCACCCGGACGTATTCAACACGCTGCTCCAAATTCTCGAAGAAGGCCAGATGACCGACTCAACCGGGCGTAAAGTGGATTTTCGAAATACGGTCATTGTGATGACCAGCAACGTCGGCGCACGGCGCATCACCAAGCACGTCAGTCTCGGCTTCCAAAAAGGTTCGAGCGACGATCAGTACACCTTGATGAAAGATCGTGTGATGGAAGAGGCCAAGAAGGTCTTCAATCCCGAATTCCTCAACCGCGTGGACGAGACCATCGTGTTCCATCGCCTGACAGGCGAGCAACTCCGCACCATCGTCGATCTCAGCCTCGCCGAGGTGATTGCGCGCCTCAAGGAAAAGAACATCGAGCTCGTGATGACGGACGAGGCCAAAGACTATATCGTAAAAAAGGGCACCGACGAAGAGTATGGAGCGAGGCCGTTGCGCCGCGCCGTCCAGCAATTCGTCGAGGACCCTTTGTCGGAACAGTTGTTAATGGGGGCGTTCGAACCAGGCAGCCGCATCGTCGTTCAGGTCTCCGAGATTTCGGGCGACCTGATGTTCGGCACGGAACTGCCCGTCGCTGAAAGTATCGCTACTTGATTCGAGTGAGAACCGGGCTGCTGCTGCTTGCCGCGCTCGCCGCGTTTTCGGGGTCCCAGGCGCAAGACGCGCCCCGCATCGTGCTCGATGCGGTGGAACTCAAGGGCCTCGAACGGGTGAGCGAGTCTCTCGTGCGTTCGCAGATCGAGGTAAAACCCGGCGACGAAATCAACGGGCAGGCCGTGGCGCGCGACCTCGGCCGGTTGATGAAACTGGGCTTTTTCAAGACCGCCAAGGCCGACTACGACGAGATCGGCGGCCGCAAGGTGCTCACGTATACCGTGGCCGAGGAACAGACGATCCGGGAAATCAAGATCGCCGGAAACAAGAAGATCAAGCTGCGCCAGATTCGCGGGGCCATCCAGTGGCACGAGGGGCTCCCCTTCTACCGCGAAGGTTACGGCGAAGAACGCGACGCCATCCTCGCCCTGTATCGCAAGAAGGGCTTCCTCAACACGACCGTCGAGATCGTCGTCGAGCCCATCGCGCCCGGCGAAGTCCGCGTCACCTACGCGATCGCCGAAGGCAAGAAGGCGCGGATTTCCGAATTGCGCTTCGTCGGCAACGAAGCGCTCAACCGCCGCAAACTCAAGAAGATCGTCAAGACGCGCAAGGCCTTCGGCTTCCTGGGCGGACGCTACGACCAGGACAAGTTCGAGAACGACCTACTCAAGATCGTCGATGCCTACGGCGACGTCGGCCGACTCGAGGCCAAGATCGCCGCGACCCATTTCGACTATTCGGCGAACGGCAAGAAACTCAAGATCGAGATTGACCTCGAAGAAGGGCCCGGGTACCGCGTCGACACGCTCGACCTCGCGGAGAACTTCGTGTACCGCGACGACGAATTGCTCGGGCTCGTCAAGGTAAAATCCGGCGACATCCACAACAGGACCCAAGTCGCCGCGGACGCCGCCGCGATGGAAAAGCTCTACCAGGACAGCGGCTACGTGAACGCCGGCGTTGCGCCGCAGGTCACGCTAAACCGAGAGAAACACACCACGACGATCAGTCACCGCGTGCAAGAAGACGAACTCAAGTATCTGCGGGAGATTCGCATCACCGGCAATACCGTCACGCGCGACGACGTCGTGCGCCGTAATGTTCTGCTCAAGCCCGGCGAGCGCTACGACGGCTCCTTGCTCGAGGCCAGCCAGCGCCGGCTCGACGCCTCTCAATACTTCGAGGAAGTGCGCGTGCGCAAGGACGACGTCAAGGAAAATGATCGCTTCACCAACTTGCTGGTCGACGTGGACGAAGGCAAGACGGGCGACTTCAATTTCGGCGCCGCCTTCAATACCGACACCGGCATCGGCGGCTTCGGCGAATTGCGCCTGAACAACTTCGACATCACCGACTGGCCAAGCTTCAGCGGCGGCGGGCAAGTATTGTCTGTGAACGCGTTCCTCGGCACCGAGCGCAGCAACTTCCGCTTGGGCCTGACCGATCCCGAATTCTTCGGCTACCCCTTTTCGCTGGGGGTCGATGTATTCGACGAGAGCCAGAACGGCACCGGCTCGTCGCGTTTCACCACCCAGTCGACCGGGGCCACGGTGCGCCTGGGCAAACGCCTCTCGCTCTACAACACTGCGTCCGTCGATTTGTCGGTTGTCGATGCGTCCCTGCGAAACCTGGACACTTTCGTCGACCCGGCGCTGCGCGAATTGGAAGAGCCCGGCGCGACCCTCAGCCTCACCTTCGGCTTGGGCCGAAACACGGCCAATGACTTCCGAAACCCGACACGCGGCGGCGATCACTCGATCTACCTGGAGACCGCCGGCCTCGGCCTCGAAAACAACTACCTCGGGCTGAACCACGATTCGACTTGGTATTACGGCCTAAAACGCTGGGACCGGATCGCGTTTTCCTTGCGCATCCGCGAAGGCGTCCTTTATGCCTACGGCGACAAGAACTACGCCCCCATCAACGCCCGCTTCTTCGCCGGCGGCGGCAGCACGCTCCGCGGCTACGACTACCGGGCCGTGGGCCCGCGTGCCGACACCTTCCGTGTCGTCAACGGCGTCGTGTCTGTGCGCGACGAAGCCGTCGGCGGCGAGCTGCGCATGTTACAGTCTTTCGAGGCAAAGTACCGCCTGACCAATATCCTCCGCCTATACGGCTTTATCGATTCCGGCGCCGTGTTTTTCAAGCCCGAGGACTTCGATATCGGCGACTTCAAATTCTCGACCGGCATCGGCGTCGGCATCGACGTGCCCTTCTTGGGCCCCATCCGCGTCGACTACGGCTACCCGCTCAACCCCGATGACAACCAGGGCAGCGGCCAGATTCATCTACAGTCGAGCGTGAAGTTTTAAGCGCGTGAATTTTTCCTGTCCGCTCCTCGTCTCTGATATGGAAGGGCGTCAGCTAAGGCGAAGGTTGCCGGCGCTTTTGTGCCTTATGCTATACTCGCGCGGCCGGGGGTGGTGCTCGATCTATCGACTCGTCAAACGACTTGATGCTCCCCTCCACGCCCTGTGACGCGAAGGGTGAAATCGCGGAAACCGGGTGAAAACACCCGATAAACGATAGGGAAAACCCTCCATGTCCCTCGCTCGACTGTTCTCCGGCACCCTCGCGATCGCTCTTCTGTTTAGCCTGTCGGCCCTGGCGGCCGACGAGGCCCCTGCGACGCAATTCAAAATCGGCGTGGTGGACCTCAAACAGGTCTTCGATGCGTACCAAAAACAGAAGGACCAATACGCCGACCTGCGGACCAAGCGCGACTCCATGCAAAAACCCATTGACGAGTTGAGCGCGCAGATCACGGCCGACAAAAAGACCTACGACGAAGGCAAGGACAAGATGGAGGCGGAAGCCCGCCGCATGCTCGAGGAGAAAATCGAGTCCAACGTCACGAAATACAAAGCCGAGTACGATCGTGCGCAACAAGACATTGATCGCCAAGAAAAGAAACTCATGCGCGATCTCTTCGAGGAGATCTACCTCGCGATCCAGGAGGTCGGCGCGCAGGGCAATTATCATCTCGTCTTCGAGAGCGGCGACAACGCCTCCGTCATGCCCGGCCGGCCCGGCGGCCTGCTGTATCACAGCACCACCCTGAACATGACCCAAAAGGTGACCGAACATCTCAACGGCAAGTACAAGCCCAAATGACTTCGGCCCGGATCGCTCGAATACGGCTGCTCCATGGCCACGCGGTTTTGACACCCGCTTGAGATGAACCCTTTATGGACATGACGCTGCGCGAGATCGCCGCGATCGTCGGCGGGACCGTGGAGGGCGACGTAGGCCTGCGCATCACGGGCCTCAACGGGCTGAAAGAGGCCCAAGCGGGCGACCTCTCATTTTTCGCCGACCCGCGCTACCAGCCTTATCTCGAAACGACCCCAGCCGCCGCGCTGGTGGTGGACGCTGCATTCGCCGATGGCCGGCGTCCGCTTATTCGTGTCGGCAATCCGTATTTTGCGTTTGCGCAGCTCCTCAAGCACCTCGAGTCCCTGCTGCTCGTGCATCCCAAAGGGATTCATCCCTCCGCTGCCGTCGCGCCCACGGCCGTCCTCGGCGAAGGCGTCGCGCTCGACGCGCATGTCTGCATCGCCGACGGCGCGCAAATCGGCGCGCGCACCGTGCTCTATGCCGGGGTCTATATCGGTCGTGACGCCGTGATCGGTCCCGATTGTGTCCTGTATCCCCACGTCTCCATTCGCGAGCGCGTGAGGCTGGGCGCCCGCTGCATCATTCACGCCAATTCGACCTTAGGCACAGACGGATTCGGATTCATGGCGGTGGGCGGAAAACGCGTAAAAATCCCTCAGATCGGTTCGGTCATCGTCGGCGATGATGTTGAAATCGGCTCGAATACCTCCATAGATCGTTCGACGACTGGAAATACCACTATCGGCAGTGGGACCAAGATTGACAATTTGGTCCAGATAGGCCACAATGTGTCCGTCGGCGAGAACTGCACAATATCTGGTAGTACCGGCATCAGCGGCAGTACGCTCATCGGCAATAACGTCACGATCGGGGGGCAAGTCGGCACGGCGGGCCACCTGAAGATTGGCGACCATTCTATGATCGGCGCCCGCACGGGCGTAAACAAATCCGTGCCGGAAAACAGCGTCGTGTCTGGTTACCCGATGCACGATCACCAAGTCACGCGGCGGATAATGGCCAGTCTCGAGTACCTGCCAGACGCCCTACGGCGCCTGCGAAAACTCGAAAAACGGGCCCAAGATTTGGAACCATGACGGAATGAGCAAACAGCGGACGATCAACGAATCGGCGTCTTTTTCCGGGATTGGCCTGCACACGGGCAACCTGGCAACGCTGACCTTTCGCCCCGCGCCGTCGGACAACGGCGTCGTCTTTTACCGCACCGACTTGGCCGGCCGTCCTGCCGTCCGGGCCGATGTAGACAATGTTGTGGATGTGTCGCGCGGGACGACCATCGCCTGTGGCGAGGCGCGGGTCCACACCGTCGAGCACGTTCTGGCCGCCATCGTCGGGCTGGGCATTGACAACCTGGATATCGAGATTGACGCCAACGAGATTCCCGTCGGCGACGGCAGCGCGTTACCCTTCCTCAACGTCCTCAAGAAAGCAGGGTTCGTCGAGCAAGACGCCGAAAAGAAATATCTCAAGATTGAAGAACCCGTCTATTACCGCAGCGACGACGTCACGCTCAGCGTACTGCCCTTCGATGAGTTGCGCGTTACGATGACCATAGCTTTCGACCATGTCGCCATTGGTACGCAATACGCCTCCTTCAACATCACGCCCGAGACCTTCGAGCGCGAGATCGCCTCGGCCCGCACCTTCTGTTTTCTGCGCGAAGTCAAGATGCTGCAAGATCAGGGCCTCATCCGCGGCGGCAACCTCGAGAATGCCGTCGTGATCGGCGATGAGTCCATCCTCAACGACACCTTGCGCTATCCCGACGAGTTCGTGCGCCACAAGGTGCTCGACCTCATTGGCGATCTCTTCCTGCTCGGCGGGCCGATCAAGGGGCACATCGTCGGGGTGAAATCCGGCCATGCGATGCACGTCAACTTCGCCAAGCGCATCAAGAAAGCGCTCAGCAACGGCAACGCGCAGACCGGCACGCTCAAGGGCTTGAGCCGGCCCAAGCCCGAGCCGGTCTTCAACGTGAACAAAATCATGAAGCTCCTGCCCCACCGTTTCCCTTTCCTGCTGGTGGACCGGATTATTTCCTACACGCCCTATGAATACGTGCAAGGCATCAAGAACGTCACGATCAACGAGCCCTTCTTCCAGGGCCACTGGCCGAAGAACCCCGTCATGCCGGGCGTGCTCATCCTCGAAGCGATGGCGCAGGTCAGCTCCGTCCTCACCGTGAGCCCCGAAGGCGAGCAGACCCAGAAACAAGCCTTCTTCCTCAGCATCGAGAACGCAAAATTCCGGCGGATGGTCGTCCCCGGCGACCAGATCATCATCGAATCCACCACGAAGCGCACGCGCCGCAATGCCGTGCGCGTACGCTCCATCGCCCGCGTCGACGACCAGATCGTCTGCGAAGCCGAGATGACCTTCGCGCTCCAAGACCCGATCGCCAACGGCAATGGGAACGGGCACTGAGCCTGCACATCGGCTTTGCCGGCGTCCCAGCGATCATTCAGGCGCGAGCGTGAGTCCGGGATTTCTCTCGATTAAAATTCTCGTGAACCAACGCTAATCGATCCACTTCGCGACGGGCGGATTCGCGAAATCCTTGTAGTGACCCGCGACGTCCGCGGCGGTCGCATCGCCGCTGTGAATGTAGATGCGGTAGGAAAAGGACAGCGTCTCGCCCGTTTTGAGTGTGTGGTCGCCGTTCTTCGTGCCGTTGTAGAAGTCGTGATACCCGAAGGGGTTCGCGGCCATCAGTCCGTACCCGCGCACGTGCCAGTGCGTGGGGTACCGGAAGCTACTCGGGTGATCCATGACGGCGATACCCCGCTCGCCGAAGCCCTCCAGTGTCCCGGAGTAGTCGCACCACGCCGCCGGCTTGCCCCAAGCCGCCTTCTCCCCCACCGCGCCTTCGCTGGTCGCGATCTTTCCCGTGCCGCCCTGCTCGCGCAGGTCGTCGTTCATGCGAAACGCGACGATGCCGCCCTCTTTCGTATCGCCGAATTTTACGTCGCCGTACTCTGCCGTGAATTTCACCGTGACGTCGATGAGGCGCGCGTCGGCGGGGGTATCGTAGAAAATATAGCTGCGTTCTTCGGCGACAACCGGCTTCTTGTCCTTGTCGACCCACGTGTCGCGCGACGTGATCCATGCGGCGGCATCACCCAAAGAGTCGTAGGTCACCGCATCGGGCACCTGCCAGCCGGTCCGCTCGCTCAACTGCCAATAATCTCCGCCGTTCACGTCGCCATGGGCGGACCAAAACGAAACGTGGTGCGGATGATCCGTCGTCTTGCCCTCGTCTTTGCCGCTCACGGGCCAATCGCGAGTAAGCGATGCGCCCCCTTCGCCGAGGAGCGGCCAAAAGTAGGGCTTTCGACCTTCTTTGCTGAAATGAAATGCGGTGATGAGGTCCCCTCCCCTACCCCCGCCGCGCACTTCAACCGCCGCGGCGCCTGCCGGTTGGACCACCATAGCCGGGCGTACTTTCGGCTTATGGTTGCGTACGACAAACGTATGCGAGCCCGGCGGTGTCGACTCGGAGAGGACGCCATACACCCTCGACCCCACGACCGTCAGCCAAACTTCCAATCCGTTTCCGCCGTCGGCTTGAGGCCTGAGGTCGGTCGGTGCCGGTGCGGCCAGGGGCAGCGAGAAGGGCGTGGCACGTCCGGATTGGACGACGGTGAGGTTGAATTTCGCGCCTTCGAGTTTCGAAGGCTGGGCCGAAGCGCGCAGCGCCGTGACGCCAAGAATCAGGATCCACAGGGTGGTTCGCATCAGACGCACTCCTCTTCAATAAAGAATTTTTTAGATGGATCCTGGCTATTTCACGTGCCCGCTCGCGTACTCATCATACATAGTATTCGCAGCCGCAAGATCGATTGGCGACGTCGAGACCACGATGCGAAACGTAAACGCCATCCTGTCGCCTTTTTTTAGGTCCGGCTCGAAGAAGGCGCCGAAACGGGCGTAGGGCCGAATCGAATACAGCTTCAGCGGGGCGGAAAGCTCCGGAGGGGTCATGTGCATGACCCAGTATTTCGTACCGAGGATTTCGACGTTGCACACTACCCACGGCGCGCCGGAGACTTCGTCGTTCTCCAGGCGCTTGGCGCCTTCGGGCAGCGTGTAGACCGTCGCCTCGGGGTGCTCGGCGACTTCGTTTGCGAGGCGAATCTGCATTCCGGCGTGGTGCGAATCGCCGCGAAGCGTGGTGTCGCCTTCAACCGCGGTCAACACCGATGTGAAATCGAAGACGCGCGTCCCGCCCGGAGCGGCCTGCGCCCGAACGATCCGGTCCTCGTCGATGAAAATGTGATCGTCGTCGGCGTCCCGCCACTCGACGGTCATCGAGTGCGAGGCCCAGTCTCCGCCGTGTTCCTCTTTGATCGTCCCCACGTATTGCTGGTAACAATCCGTCATGTGCCAGGTGTCGTACTTCTTGCCGCCCACGGTCGTCTCGCGCCAGCCGATGAAGAGGCCGCGGTGGTGCGGGTATTGGCCGCCTTCGCCCTTGGTGAGCGGTTGTCGCTTCGTGAAATCCATCACGTGCGTGTAGACCTTGTAGGTCGCGTCACGCGCTTCTTTGGACGAGTCGTCGTAGGGCGTGATGACCGTCGACGCCCAGAGCTGACCGTTCAAGATTAGGTCGAGCGTCTTGCCTTCGGCCGCTCCAGCGGAGATCGGTAAAAAGACGACCATTGCAAGGGATGTAGCCAGCAACCCGCGCATCGTGCTCTCCTTTGATATCTCCGGTCAGGAACCGACCGCTGAGTACGATAACGCGAAGGACGACCAGAAACGAATTAGGCTTCCGTGGCTGCGCGGCGGGCCACTATTCTGCTATCGTCGCAACCGTTAAGGTGCGGCGGATGGAGGGTGGAATCATGCGGGCGATGTATCTGGGTCTCGGACTTATGCTGGCGGTGACCGCCGGCGCGTGGGCGAAGAACGACGGGCCCGGCGACCGCGTGAGCGTGCGCGGGGACAAGATATATCGCGGCACCTCGGCCAAGCCGGTGCTGGCGGTGCAGCAGACGGACCTGTGCAAACCGGGCCTCACGGACGAGGAGTTGATCAAGGCCTTCGTTCGCGTGTCGGAAGTCGGCGGCACGGCGCTCTGCTTCGACCTGCACGGCTTTAGCGCCGACGGCGCCATGCTCGATCCCAAACACGCCGAGACTCTGCGCAAGATCAAGGACGCCTCGAACCTGCGCTGGATGCCGACGGTCATGCGGGTGCTGGGTTCGTTGCAGGACGCGGACGACGAGACGCGCATGAACGCCGTGCGCACCGCCGCGAAGACCTTCGCCGACGTGTACAGCGTGCTCTACTGGATCGACGGTCCCAAGGCCGAGGCGCTGGTGAAGGAATTTCGCGCGGCAGGCCCCAAGCTCGCCGTGCTCGCATCCTTCGAGGGCGACGTGCAGCTCGTGACGGACGCGAAGGACGGACGCGAGGGCCACGCAGCGCTCCTGCTCGGCGCGCTCCCGCCAAAGGACGGCCCCGTG
>VFKU01000125.1 GCA_009885415.1 Rhodothermota bacterium | reverse complement strand
ACGTAGCCCTGGACGGGCACGTAGCTCCAGCGTCCGTAACGATAGGGCACATACTCGACGGCCGTTGGGCGCCAGTAGGGTGCGTTGTCGATGTAGACCCATTCGCCGTGGCCGTTGAGATCGCTGACGCCGACGGGCGCTTCGCCGCCGGAATAGGACGATTGAATCGGCGTGGGCGCGCTGCCCTCGGCGAGGTTGCGCGCGCGGTCGCGGTTCCAGGTGTCGAAGGCGTCGCTCTCGCTGCGGTCGAAGGCGACCGGCGTGGAGGGTAGATAACCGGGATCGACGAAGCTGCGGTCGCCGGCGTGGAGCGTGACGGGTTCGCCGCCTTCGGAGTGGATCGTGGCAGTGCCCCATCGGACGGTGACGGTGGTGGCGCCTTCTTCGAGAATGTCGACGCGGATTTGCGAATCCGGCGTGACGCTGATCGCGCCGACGGGGGTATCTAAGGTGACGTCGCCGGCGCTGCGGCGGGTGCGTTGGACGTAGAACGAGCCGGTCGTGCCGCGGAAGAGCGCGCTCGGCGGGACTTCCATTACGTCGAGCTTGCTGCCGTCGGCGAGGCGGAGGAACACGCCGCTGGAGAATTCGATCTCGAGCGCGCTCTTGTCGTCCGCCCAGATGCTGTCGCCGGGCATGATGAGGCTGTTGACGCTCGAGTAGCTCCAGTCGGAGTCGTCCTTGCCTTTCACGAGGCCGCTCTCGTCGGCGTAACTCACGCGGCCGTGCATGATGGTGTCGGCCCCGACCGCGTCGGCCGCGAAGGCCGCGCCGAGCGCCGTGAGTAGCATGAGTTGTAGGACTTTCGCGCGTTTCATGGCCCGTCTCCCTAGAACGACGACGATGATATCCACCGGGGAGGCGCCGTGGAGGCGTCCTCGGCTTGCATATATATAGACGCGGTGGGCCGCGCAGCATTCATGGCCTGAGGAAGGGGCGCTGGAAAGCCTCTGCAAAAAGGGCGTAAAAGGTGGTAAACTATTGACATAAAGTCTGTAACTTCTTTTAGATCAACCGGATACTGACTACGCCCATGTCTAGCCCAGCGCCTAGCCTTGCCCCTCCCCCGCTATCGGCGGGGCAGTTGCTGGCGGGGCGATTTCGCCTGGTGCGGGTCTTGGGGCAGGGCAGCATCGGGATTGTGTGGCTGGCGGAAGACACGCAACTGGAGAACGAGCGGCTGGCGTGCAAGGTGTTGCGCGCGGGGCTGGGCGATCGGCGCGAGATGGTGGCGGACCTCAAGCGCGAGGTCTTGGTGACGCGGAAATTGCGGCACCCGAACATTTTGCCGCTGCACACGTTTTGGGAGACGGCGGCGGCGCAGTTTGTGACGATGGAATATGTCGACGGGACGAGTCTGGCGGAGGCGCTGCTGGAACGTCGCGCGCCTTTCAGCCTCGCGGAGACCTTGCCGTGGTTGCGCGACCTGGCGGACGCGCTCGATTACGCACATGCGCGGGGCGTGCTTCACCGGGACGTGAAACCGGGGAACGTGCTGCTTGCGAAGAGCGGCGAGGTGTACCTGGCGGATTTCGGGATTGCGCGGTTGACGCGCGACGCGGGCGCGCCGGCGGCGGGACCAGGGCTTACTGAGGGCACGATTTATTTTATGAGTCCGGAACAGCTCTCGGGCGGGCAGGAGGATCCGCGCAGCGATCTTTATAGTCTGGCGGCGTCGGTGTATTTGTTGTTGAGCGGCGCACCGCCGTTTCACGAGGGCGAGGTGCTTTCGCAAATCCAGGTGAAGCCGGCGTCGCCGGTAGCGACTCTATCCGAGGCGGTGAACCGCGAATTGTTGCGGGCCTTGAGCAAGTCGCCGGCGAAGCGGCACCCGACCTGCCTGGAATTTTACGAATCGCTTCGGATCGCGGCGGACAGTTCGTCGGCGCCGTTGCGGATGGAATTGCGGCGTCGGCAATGGACGGACAATGCGCCGACGGTGGTGCTGGGCGAATTTAGTGTGGAAACGCGGCGTACGCGCCTTGGACGTTTGATGATCGAGCGCGGCTTGTTGACGCAGGAGCAGCTCGCCGAGGCGCTGATCGAGCAGCATCAGTCGGGCGAGAAACTCGGCGCGGTGCTGATCCGTCAGGGGCGGTTGAGCGAGGCGGCGCTGGCGGAGATGTTGAGCGAACAGTTGCGCACCTCGATGACGCGCGTGACGGATGCGGAGATCGATCCCTCGGTGGCCCGCGCTTTGCCGCGCGAGGCGGCGGAACGACACTTGGCGCTGCCGATGAAGCGGGCGCAGTTTGGGGTGCTCGTGGCGATGGCGGATCCGCTGGACATGGAAGCGCTCAACCGGCTGGAGTCGACCTTCGGCGAGACGATCGAGCCGCTGGTGGCCACCGAGACGGATGTGCGCGCGGCGATCGCTAGAGTTTATCGCGGGGAATGAAAGCTTCCTGTTGACCCTGCGGTCGCGCGGGAGCGCGACCCTCCCCTACGCGCCCGAGGTCGCGATTTATCCCTCCGTTTGACCGTTTCCGGCGATTGCTCTACGATGACGCGCGTTTTCCGGGGTCGCGACGACTACTACTGGGGTCCTGCCGATGAACTCATCCAATCGCCTGAAACTTTTCGTGATGATGGTGCTGGAGTTTTTCATTTGGGGGGCGTGGCTGCCGCTTATTTTTGGCTACTTGCCGAGCCTGGGATTCAGTCCGGGCGAGCAGTCGTTGATACTCAATGCGTTCCCGATTGCGGCGATCGCCGGCATGTTCTTCAGCAATCAGTTTGCGGACCGCAAATTCGCCGCGGAGAAGTTCCTCGCCTTCAGCCATCTGGCCGGCGGCCTGGCGATGCTGGGCCTGGCGTTCACGAAGGACTTCTGGCCGTTTTTCGGGCTGATGCTCGTCCACTGCCTGCTCTATGTGCCGACGATTTCGATCACGAACTCGATCGCGTTTGCGAACATGAAAGACTCGAAAGATTTTGGTGTTGTTCGGATGGGCGGCACGATCGGCTGGATTCTCGCTGCTTGGCCCTTTACGTTTATCCTGGTGGATTGGGAAAAAGTAAGCGCGGCGAACCCGGACGGACTCATCAAGTGGTTTGAGACGGTGCTGAGTTCGGGACTGACCGGCCAGGCGCTTCAAGACGGTACGCGCTGGACGTATATCGTGGCGGGAGTGGCGTCGCTGATTCTCGCGGCCTACAGCCTCGTCCTGCCGCACACGCCGCCGAAGCGCGTTGAGGAGGGGGCGGAGGAATCGCTCGCTTGGCTGGAAGCGCTTAAGCTGCTGAAGCATCCCTTCGTGCTGGTGTTGTGGCTGGTGACTTTGGTGGATGCTTTCGTACACAACAGTTACTTCAACTGGACGGGCGTATTCCTAGGCACGGCCAAAGAGGCGGGCGGCGTGGGCGTTCCGGGGAACTGGATCATGCCGATCATGAGCGTCGGCCAGATCGCGGAAATATTGACGATGGCGGCGTTGGCCGTGGTCCTGAAAAAACTCGGGTGGCGGACGACGATGGTGATGGGGATTTTGGGCCATGCGGCCCGCTTCGGGGTGTACGCGTACTTTCCGCAAAGCATGGAGCTCATTATTCTCGTGCAAGTGCTGCACGGGATTTGCTACGCCTTTTTCTTCGCCACGGTGTACATCTTCGTCGACGAGCACTTCCCGAAAGACGCGCGGGCCAGCGCTCAGGGGCTGTTCAATTTCATGATCCTGGGCATCGGCGCACTCGTGGCGAACACGATCTGCCCGAAACTGATCCAAGACGTGTATACGAAGACCTTGGAAGACGGGACCAAGGTGACGGATTTCCACGGGCTGTTTCTCGTGCCGCTCGTCTGCGCAGTGGTAGCCGCCGTGGCGCTGATGTTCTTCTTCCATCCGCCCAAGAAGGAAAACGCGGCACTCTAAGGCCAGAAGGCCGCGATCGCGCGAGGCGAATAGGACCTATAGGACCGATACGACCTATGGAGTGGCCGGGTGATCGTTCGGCGCAGGCCCCGTCGGAGTCGTAAGCGCTGCATTCCCACGGCCTTGGCGACCCCGTGTAACCATTGGCGGCGCGAAAGCTACTCTCTTACACGGTGAATTCCCGGAATCTCGTTACGAGAGTCCGGATAGAATGCGGGTTTCTGAGGAGAAACGCTATGCGGTATGGACTGAAGACGTGGATGCGGGGCGCGATCGCGTGCGGCGCGGTGGTCGCGGCGGCGTGGTCTGGAATGGCCTCGGCGCAACTTGGCGGCGGCGGTGGTGGT
>VFKU01000344.1 GCA_009885415.1 Rhodothermota bacterium | reverse complement strand
GCTCGGCCTCATGCCGCTGACCTTCGGGGTGAGCATCGACTTTTGGGATTTGAGCATCTCGACGGGCGGCACACAGTCGGCGTTCTGGAAATCGATGGCGGTGGCGCTGATGTTTGGATTGACCTTCGCTACGATGCTGACGCTGGTGATCGTGCCGGTGCTGTACAGTCTTTCGGTCACGGTTCCGGAGCGGCTGTTTCGCCGGACGAAGGCTGCGGGGCCCGCATTGATGGGCGGGGAGCCGGTGGTGAAGTAATTTCGGCGGGGCGCTTGCAGAGAGTGTGGGGCTTTCGGGTGACGCCGCCCAGCTTTGCTGGGCTTGGGAAAGCGGCAGCTATCGCTGCCGCAGTCCAAAGTGGGTCCGATTCCAATTTTTTGGGGTGGAATCTTGCGGTGTTTTTCCTCACAATCACGCGCGCGATTGACGTGAATTGAGAGGGTGCTGGCATGGAAGTAATTATTCGGCCGACGGTGGACGCTGCGGCGGGGCTGGTCGCGGAGCTGGTGGCGGCGGGGATTCGTGAGAACCCGCGGCTGGTCATCGGTTTTGCGACGGGGCGGACGATGGAGCGCGTGTACGCGCTGCTCGTGAAGGAGCACCGCGAGCGGCGGCTGAGTTTCGCGCAGGTGACTACGTTTAATCTGGACGAGTACACGGGGCTGCCGAAGGGGAGCCCGGATTTGTATCGCAGCTATATGCAGGAGCGGTTTTTCGGGCAGACCGACATCGAGCCGGCGAACACTTTTCTGCCGGATGGTAATGCGCGCGACTTGGACGCGGAGTGCGCGGACTATGAGGAGCGCATTACGCGTGCAGGCGGGATCGATCTGCAACTGCTCGGCATCGGCGCGGTGGGGCATATCGGATTCAATGAGCCGCTGTCGGCGCTGCGATCTCGGACGCGGGTAAAGGCCCTTTCGCCGCAAACAATCGCGCAGAATGCAGGGGCCTTCGGCGGCGATGCGACTAAAGTGCCGCGGCGCGCGATCACGATGGGGGTCGGGACGATTTTGGATAGCCGGCGCGTGCTGCTGCTGGCGACGGGGGCGGACAAGGCGGAGATCATTGCGAAGGCCGTCGAGGGGCCGGTGACGAGTATGATCTCGGCGTCTGCGTTGCAGCTTCATCCGCGGTGTACGGTGGTGGTGGATGAGGCGGCGGCGGCTCGGCTGACGCAGCAGGAGTATTACCGTTGGATTTTTGAGAACGAGCCGGAGTGGAAGGCGTATCAGTGAGGCGGGGAGAAAGAGCGGGTCCGCAGATGGCGCAGATGGAATTGGTGGTGGGTGTTTGGCGATCTATGTGGGCTGATGGGAATGATGGGAAGAATGGGACTTATGGGATTCCCATTAGTTGCTTAGGGATCGACGGTGAAGCGGGCGGTGAAGTTTTGTGGAGTGCTGGGGTTGTCGGGCAAGGTGATTGTGGCGGATGCGCCGTTGACTTGCCAGGTCACTTCGCCGGGGCTGGTGCTGGCTGCGCCTAGCATTCGGTAGGGCGCGGGCACGGCGATTGTGAATCGGCGGGCGGCTTCGGTGGTGGTGGCTTCGGCGAGTTCGACCGTGAGCGTGCGGGCCACGGGATCCCATTCGACGCGGCGGAGCGCGGGGGAATCCTGGGCGAGGTTTGCGCCGGTGGACGCGAGCATGGGGTGGCCGAGGACCGGACGGAAGACCAGGACGGTCGCGTCACCGGGTAGGACGTTGATGTCGAGTGTGTCGGCTGCGGTGCCGAGGTATTGCTGGCGCCAAAAGTCGTAGACCGTGTAGAACGCGCCTGGGGCGAATCCGAAACGCGCGAGGGGCAGAGTCATCGGGAGCGGGGCGGCGCTGGTCCAATTCACGACCGCGGTGACATTAGTGTCGCCGTCGATGGTTTTGGTGCGCAAATGAAACGCGCGCGGAGGCTGTGCGCCGAAGAGGTCTATAGGCCGCGCGGTGTTCGCGGATGACGGTAGTACGCGGGCGAGAAGTGCGGCGGTCGCCGGATCGCCGGCGCGCGCGAGCGGGATGAGCAGGCCGCAATTCATCAGGGCGGCCGAAGTGAGCCGCGCGCGAAACGCGGGGTCGTCCACGCCGGTGGCCGCGAAGTACACGGAGTGCCGCGTGGACTGCGGGCTTAGGAAGCGCGCGTCGGCAGCGCTGGTGATTACGCCGTCGAAGAGCGAGGCGACGAGAAGCGAGGGCGTAGCGCCGTAGAGCTTTGCGCCGGGGCCGAGGCTCTCGCGAAAGGCGGCGATGCAGCGGCGACTTTTTGCGACATCGCCGCCGGGAGGCCGCAGTCCGGCCACCACCGAGAATCCAGCTTCGCGCAATTGAGCACCGAGCCGGCGGAAGGCGTCGAGCGGCG
>VFKU01000428.1 GCA_009885415.1 Rhodothermota bacterium | reverse complement strand
TGAATGATTCCTCCGTGGGTTGGTCCTCCTCTTGCGTTACTCGATGCCTTCATCGGACGCCGGCACAGCGGCGCCGATCTCTAGTTCAAGGTCCGCGATGATTTCCGCGGCCGTGTCCCGAATGCTCTCCAGACGGCCCAGGAGCACGTCGGGCGTGGCGTCGTAGAGAAGCAGGTAGTCCGCGGTATCCGAACGGATGCCGAAGTGGCGGCACACGACATAGGCGGTCGCGTCGGCCTCCGTCTCGCGGATGGTCTTGGTGTCCTTCTCGCCCTGCCAGTGGAGCTTCTCGTGGGCGAACTCATGGACCAGCGTGCGAAAGGCCTCCGCGGGTCCCAGGTCCGCACGAAGGGCAATGCGCCCGCCGTAGGACGCACCCTCCGCGCTGGGGCTGCCGGGCACGTACTGGACCTCGTCCAGCCTGATACCGCCGCGCCTCACAATGGATTGCAGGGCGGGATATAACGGTCCCGGATCTCCCGAAGCCTGAACCAGCTCGGGGAGCGCGGCGCCGTCGGTCTGCGAGACATCGAAGACGTAGACGACCTTGAACATCGTCGTCCGGACGGTCTCCTCGTCCTCGTTATCCGATGGCGGCTCGGGTCCGCGCCGCTTCTTGACGCGCATCGGGGCAAAAATCATGAGGCCCCTCTCGCCGAAACGGACGTGCCGGCCCAGTCGATTCCAGTGCCGCAGCCCCGCGACCTGGGTCGCGTCGGGCCGTTGGGTATGGATCAACAGGACATTGCAGAACGAGTAGCGGTGAAACCGGGCGGTGAATTCCAAATACCGGATCAGTGCCTCGGACTTGCCTTGACGCATTTGCTCGGCGAGCGCGTTTACATGGTCATTCAATACCGCGCGCGCCTGGCGCACTCTCTCGTAGCGCTGCTTCGCGCCTGCCCAAATAGCCATTGCGAATTCCTCCTCGTGTGGCGGTGTTCGCTGCCCGGACAGTCCAGGCAGTCAAGACGCCATGCGAAGAGCGGGGAGGGTGTTGCGGCCGTCGATCAGACGGCGCGTGTGGAAGGAACGAGCGAGCGGAGAATCGGTGCGCGGGCGATCAACAGCCGGCCGCTTGCGCGGTCGGCGTACAAGAGCACGTCGCCCTCGTTCAGCGGAGCATCGGGAAAGGGCGCGATGTCCAGGGTGAAACCGCGCTGCAGAAGTTGTTCGGGGGTGGGTCGGGAAGGCATAGAATTACTTGGTGTCCCCACCTTAGCACACCCAAAAAATCCGTCAAGACGGGGACGTGCCGTACCCTTGCCGGCCCATCGATCACGGCTCCTGGGTCAAACGCGGCCGTGTGAAAACTGCGACGCCGGGGCGAACGGGTCATTTCCTTCTTAACCCGTTGAATTGCTTCGGAGCGAAGCTCGGAAGCCTTGAGGCGTGCGCCTTCGGTGACGACGTGAGGAGTCTCGGAAGGCGCACCACCCGTAGAACACGCGTTAGAAAATGAAGAAGCAGGAACCCCGCGGAAAAGGACTTTCGCAATCTCGCGGATCTTGAGGTGCCAAAGTGGCACCTCAAGTTTGGACCGCTACTT
>VFKU01000839.1 GCA_009885415.1 Rhodothermota bacterium | reverse complement strand
GCTGCTGGTGGGCGTGTGCTTCGCGAAGGCCTATGCCTACGCGCGCGGGCTGCCGCTCGTGCCGGTGCACCACATCGAGGGCCACCTCTTCTCCCCCTTTCTCCAGGGCCAACCGCCGGAGTTTCCCGCGCTTGCGCTCATCGTTAGCGGCGGCCACACACAGCTCGTCTACTGCCGCGCGGCCCACGACTACCAACTGCTCGGGGCCACCCGCGACGACGCCGTCGGGGAGTCCTTCGACAAAGTCGCGCGGCTGCTGGGTCTGCCCTACCCCGGCGGTCCCAGCATCGAGCGGGCCGCGGCCACAGGAAATCCTCGCGCCTTCGCGTTTCCGCGCGGGATGGAACATTCCGGCACGCTCGACTTCAGCTATAGCGGCCTCAAGACCGCCGTGCTCTATGCGCTGCGCGAGGCGCCGGACGCCAACCCGGCCGACATCGCGGCGAGTTTTCAGGCGGCGGCCATCGATATCCTGGTCTCGAAGACCCAGACGGCCCTTCGCCAAACCCGCGCTCCCCGGCTGCTCGTGGTGGGCGGAGTGGCGGCGAATCGCCATCTGCGCGACCGGCTAACCACCGAGATTCGCGTCCCGGTCTTGGCCCCTCCCCTGGCGCTGTGTACCGACAACGCTGCCATGATCGCCGCCGCTGGATACTCGCATTTGACCCACGGACACACAGGAAAAATGGACCTGACCCCCAATCCGGGGCTTTTGCTGGTATAATCCACTCGTTCAAATTGGGGGAAGGTACGATGGGGGAAGTCGTGGTCGAGGCACCAGTTAAAAAGTCGTTGATGGCGGTGGAAGACCTCCTGCACGAGGCCATCGCACGGCGCGCCTCCGACATCCACATCAAGACTGAGAACCCGCCCGTGCTCCGCATCGACGGTGAGCTCGTCCGGCTCGATTGCGAGCCGCTCTCCGACGCCGACGTCGAAACGCTGCTCGGCTCGATCGTGAGTCCCAAGGACATGGCGAAGTTCACCAAGCTCCTCGAACTCGACGCCTCCTACACCCTGCCCGGCGAGGCGCGCTTCCGCGTGAACGCCTGCCGCGACGATGGTGAAACGCGGATCGTGCTGCGCCTGATCCCCATGAAAATTAAGTCGCTGGCCGACCTCGAACTCCCGGAAGTCCTCACCAAAATCGTCCACGAACTCAACGGGTTGATCCTCGTGACCGGGCCGACCGGTAGCGGTAAATCCACGACGCTCGCCGCGATGATCAACGAGATCAACATCACAGAATCGGCCCATATTGTCACCGTCGAGGACCCGCTCGAGTTCGTCCATACCGATAAGAAGTCCTTGATCACTCAGCGCGAAGTCGGCCGCGACACGCTGAGCTTCGCCAATGCATTGCGCGGCGCCCTGCGTCAGGACCCCGACGTGATTCTCATCGGCGAAATGCGCGACTCCGAAACGGTGCGCACCTCGCTTGCCTCCGCCGAAACCGGCCACTTGGTGTTTTCGACGCTGCACACGGTAGACGCGGTCGAAACGCTCAACCGCGTGATGGATTTCTTCGAGCCGCACCACCAGCCGCAGATACGCAAGCAGTTGGCGAGCGTGCTGCGCTGCATCGTGTCGCAGCGCATTGTCGCCCGCAAGGGCACCGAAGGCCGCTGTGTGGCCGCGGAAATCCTGCTCGGCACCCGCGCCATCCGCGACTACATCGAAGAAGGCAAGTCGATGAAGGAAGTCGTTTCGCTCATCGAAGAGGGCCACAGCCAGTACGGGATGCAGACCTTCGACCAAGCCCTGTATATTCTCTGGGAGAAGAAACTCATCTCCACGGAGATCGCCCTCCAAAATGCGAGCAAGCCGAAGGACCTCAAGCTGCGCCTCTCCGGTATGGGCTGAGTCGGGCGCCGAAACCGCGCCCGCGCCGGAAGTGTGCCCGGTATGAGCGCCGCACTCGGTGCCGTATGTCTGTTACTCGTGGCCGGCCAAAGCGGCAACCTTCTCTTGAACCCCTCCTTTGAGGAACTCGCGCCGGACGGACGGCCCGCGCACTGGTCCGCATTCGTGATGCCCCAGGAGGGCGCCTTCGCCGATGCCGACCCTCTCTCGCGCGATGGCTCGCATGCCGCGATGCTGCACGTGCCCAATCCTTATGTTCGAGAACCGGCGAACAACTGGAGCCAAGTGGTGCTTGCCGATCTCGGCGGCAAGGAACTCGTGCTCTCCGGCGTGATTCGGACCGAAGCGGCGGGCGGTGCCGCGCTATGGATTCAATGCTTCACCCGCAATCCGGCCCGCGTGACGGCCGCGGCCACCAGCGCGATCGACCGGCCCATCACTGGGACCACTGACTGGGTGCCGGTCACCCTACGTATTACGGCGCCGCCCGAAACCGATTTCGTGGTGGTGCGTTGCGTGATCAAGGGCCGGGGCTCGGCGTGGTTCGACGGCCTCCACCTTGAGATCGCCCCGGCCTCACTCCCCGAACTCCCCGCCTTCGAACCGGCCGAGGACGCTCCAGCCATGCCCGGAACCGATGCGCCGCTCCGCGAGGCCGACCTGCTGGAGCTCAGCCAGATGCTCAACCAGGCGCTCGCCGAGCTCGAATCAAACAATTCGCGTATCCTGGAGCGTGTGCAGCGGATTCAGGCCGAGCTGGACCGAACGCGCGCCGCCCCGGCGACCGACGAAGCACCGCTCGAGCCGGCCCTTGTCCGGCATCCGCTGGTGCCACACGTACCGCGTCCGCAGGGAGATCGCCCGTGACTGTCATTCGCATTGCAATGCTCGCCGTCTTGCTCGGCTCTGCCGCGGCCGCGCTGATCTGGTTCAGTTGGGGTGCGATCCACGCCCTGCTTGCTGGACGCGGCGCGAACGCGAAGCCCTCAGAGGAAACCAAAGACGTGAAACGCAACGCGACGGCGAAACCCGCAAAGCCGGCCTGAGCCTGCGCCTCACTCCGGCCCAGTGCGGCCCGAGAGATCCTGCAATCGCGTGACGAGTTCGGGGTCGATGAACCCGCCGATGCGTTGCGTTTCCCGCACCGACTGCCATGCGCGATCGTAGTCTCCGATCTCCGTGTAGGCGCCCGCGAGCGCCGCGTGGGCCTCGGAGTGATCGGGATCGAGCGCAACGGTGGTCTTCCATGACGCGATCGCCGCGTCGCGCTTTCCCTGCGCGTGCTGGCACCGGCCCAATGCGAACCACGCGGCCTTGTCGGTGGCGACCGTTGCGACCAGGCGCGCGTAGGCCGTTTCGGCTTCATCGGGACGATCGAGTTGCTGCAAGAGCGCGCCCAACTGCCGCAGAACCGCCGTGTCGTCCGGCGCACGCCGCGAAAGTTCCGCGAGTTGATCGGCCGCGGCCGGCAGCCGCTTCGCGGATTCCAGCGCGACAATGAGGTTCGTCCGCGTCACCGTGTCCGAAGGATCGATCGCCAGGGCCTTTTCATACTGGGCGATGGACGAATCCAGATCGCCTTCGATCCTATAGACGAGCCCAAGATTCGAGTGCGCGTCGGCGTAGAGCGGGTCGATTTCCGTCGCGCGCAGATACGCGGTGCGTGCGTCCGCGTAACGCCGCCGGTCGAAATACGCGTTACCGAGCGCATACTGCGCGCGCGCGTCACCCGGCTGTGATGCCGCCTCGTCCTGAATCTCTTTCAGTTGCGTCGCGACTGGATCGTCCGGCGACTTTTTCGCGTCCGTGGCGCAGGCCACGCCCAAAAACACTAACGCGGCAACGCTGAGGATATTTCGAAAAATATTGGTAGACAACGGACGCGCCCCCGCGTTGATGGAGTCCGCATACTATCCTTCCACGAGCGAGAAACGGAAACGAGATGCGCGCGCAGCCCCTCCGGATCGCGCGGGCATCTCGCCCGTAGTTCCCAACCCCTCGTTGGAAAAACCGACGAATTACGACGCGTGGCCGTTTCCAGAATATGGCGCGGAATTCTCCGCCACCGGCACCACGTTCGCCGCTTGAAGGCCCTTGGGACTCTTCAGGAGGTCGTACACCACCGCTTGGCCCTCCTTGAGCGTCCGGAAACCCTCCATCTGAATGGCCGTGTGGTGCACGAAGATGTCAGGCTCCTGTTCGCGCAGGATGAACCCGTAGCCCTTCGGGTCGCTGAACCACTTCACGACCCCCTGTTGCCGATCTACCGTTTGCTGATCCGACATGGTCACCGCCTCCGCTCGCGCCCGCATTCCGCCGTTTCGTCCCGCGCGAATCCAGGTTGAAAATCCACCAGGAAAGCACGCAGGAAAGTTAGAGGAGCGCAGGATAGCCGAGGCAGCGTATTCTGTCAATAGCCTTGAAAACAATAACTATGCGAATATTGACATAGGCGTCTGTAGATTACTAAAAACGCAAGAGATCAAGGCTGGCGCGGTTCCAAAGTGATCACTTGCGAGGGATCGAGCGTGGAGGGATCGAATATTTTCACCGTGGCGGGATCCTCCCACTGGCTCTTGACGTCGATCCAGCCCTCCTTACTTTCACCCTTGGATTCGTCCAGGAGGTAGCTCAAGGCGTAAATCGGACTCGTCATCGCGAGCACCTCGCTCACGCCGTAGCCTTTTTCCTTGGGCATCGAGAGGATTCGCACGCGATAGGCGCCGGTCGCTCCTGGCGTGTCCTCCACGGAGTACATGAATCGGTCCCACTGAATCGGAAAGGACTGCATCGGACGCCCGTTGAACAAAACCTCGAACTGCGCGCCTTTCGCGCCGTCGACACCAATCGACAAGCGTGACTTCACGTTAATCGGTATGATGCCGCCGGGGCCAACGTCCGTCGATCCGTCGGCCATGATGTCGGCGCTGAATTCAACGAAGGGCGCGTCAGGCCCGGCGGTGACGAAGGTCCGGCCGTGGCGCAATCCATCGAGGATCGCATTCAAGGATTTTTCTTTCGCCCACACGTAGGTCATGGGCTGTCCCAAGGGTTGCCCCTTGCCCGTGCTGCCGCTGCCGCCGATGAGGGCCGCTCGCACACCATGCGTCGTCTCAACATCGTAGAAAACAGTTGCTTGTCCGTTCGCCGAGAGGAAATCGGTCGCGGCGGCGAACGCGATTGGATGAAGAAATTCCTTCTCCGCGTTTCGGCGCGACCATTCCTCGGACAAGTCCCCGATCGTTATCGGCGGGGTCGCGCGCCACGCGCCGAACCACGCCTCGATCGCGTTGAAATGTTCGAGGCCCCACTGCCAGATCTGGCCCGGCTGCGTGGGGTGCGCGATGGCGAAGATCCCGCCTTGCGCCTCGAGTTTCCGGGCAAGCGCCTGCGCCTCGGACGGGGAAACGTCCGCCGCGAAAAGCGAAGTAGGAGCGTAGAGCAACGCGCTCCCGAGTCGGGGATGCCGCCACTCCATCGCCGGGATCAGGACGAGCTTGTTCGACTTGAATGCCGGATCCTGCGCGGCCGCCAAGGTGTTGGGATCGGCAATGGCCAGAAAGTCTAGCCCCTCGGACTCCGCCCGGTGGATCAACTCCCCCACTTTCTCGCTGCCCGGACCGTAAGCCGAGCGGGCGTGAAGTTCGCCGCGATACCAGGCCCCTTTCTTGTCGAGCACGGGAGAGGGCCACACAATCGGGGTCTCCGCGGGTACGCTGCGCGCGTCAGTAGGATTCGTTCCGGCCTCAACCTCTACACGATCCAGTGCCAGATCAAAATCGCCGTCAAAAGCCCGCAGGGAACGGTTCCCGCCACTGCCTTCGAGTACTAGTGTTTTTACCTCAGCGCGATTCTGCGGCGAGAGCGTCACGCTCTGCAGTTGCACCAGGATGGGGACACCCGCGTCGTAGGCGTATACGGCCGCCGTATACTCGCCCGCCGGCGCACTAATGTCCCCTTCGCCGGAAGCGATTTCGAAGCTCAATGCTTTGCCCGAGTCCTTGGGCAGCAGTTTAATTCGAGCGGGAACAAATTGATCGAGTATATTTTTCACAGAAACGTGACAGACTGCGGAGGGTGTATTATTGTTTTTATCTTTTTCAGCACTTATATTTTTGTTGCGCTGTGCGTGCGCGACGAAAGTGAAGAAAACGCTCGCCACTATGAATAATACGATCTTAGACACTATAGAATGACTGTAATGCGTCGATTGAACTGCGCTGTTTTGGAGCATCATCTTCACATGTTCCCCGTGTTTTTCTTGAATTTAGGAACAGCACACTGTAGCATCCATAGTTTCGGGCGATTCGGGTGCGCCATGGCCGCGCTTCTGTTCTTTCCTCGGGACAACGGCAGCTGGTTTGGTGTTGTATAAACTAGGGAGAACAACTGTCGAGGTCGCCCTCGCCTGCGTATCATAGCACAGCATGGTGTTGTGCAATTTATCACCCTCATTCGAGAATGGAAAAGGAACCAGTTATATGAACCAAATCTTGGCAAGTGTCGATATCCACAGTACCGTTGCGGTGTACATCCAAATCGAGAACCACATCCAGTTCGCGATCGCCTCGAGCAAGCTGAAGGCCGGCGACCAACTCCCGTCGGTTCGCGAGCTCTCCGAGCGTGTCGGAGTGAACCCGAACACAGTGGCCAAAGCCTACCGCGACCTGGAAGTCATGGGGCTGCTCTACACCCGCCGCGGCATGGGCGTGTTCGTAAACAAGGGCATCGAGGCCAAGTGCCGCGAGGACTGCCGCAAACGAATCATCACGCGCATGCACGAAGTGGTCGCCGAGTCGAAGGCCGCCGGCCTCTCGAAAAAGGATGTGCTCGACATCGTAGACCGCAGCATCGCGACCGACGCCAGCCCCTATGCGGAGACTCCGGCCCAATTGCTTTCCTTCGCCAAAAAGAAGAAGGCGGCCAAGTAGTCGCGCCCCAGAACAGCCCCTCATTGTAAAGTATTTTTCGCCGCGCTCCGGCCCCCGGAGCGCGGCGTTTCGCTTTCTGAGGCGGGCCTCGACGGCTTAAGCCACCTTCAAGGCCAGAAACCGCGCCAATATGGGCAAAGATCGCCCAAAACCCGTGCAGGCCCACAGAAGGAAACTATTGACATGACGTTGGTTTTGTCGTAGAGTACAACTAGGCGTCTTCTGTCGGCGGCGACCTTTGGGCTGCATCCCAGGTTCTCGCGGGCCGGACGTTCCGGCGGGCGAAGTGTGGGTGTCTTCCGGCACAAGGGTGCGGGCTGCGCTCTTATTTATAGTCGTATAGTTCAATTATGTTTCTCTCCCGCGGCGTGGCGGGAGAGGCCGTACTCCGGGAACATTTCCCCGGGCGGACGAATCGGACGGAACACAGGCGGAGAAACATGGTCAAACTGGGCGAGCCAACACGAAAGAAATCCACGGGCGAGCGGGGCAGTGTCTCGCTGGTGGAAGAAGAGCAGGGCGATCACGGAGCGAAGGTGAAGCGGGGCCAACTCAGCGCGGTGCAGCAAGG